>NZ_JASJFE010001079.1:0-4185 GCF_030067735.1 Microcystis sp. M53598_WE2
GCACGATATCGCCACTATAACCGACGCTGTAGCCTTCCCGGAGGGGTCGATCGCTCACCTGTTCGAGGGTTCCCTTTGTCGTCCGATACTGTCCCGTTTCGGCAACATATCCCGCGGCCACCACTTCTAAACCGATCCTGTCTTGATTGGGGGTAAACTCCGCGATGGTGGCGATCGGATAATCCCTGGTATCGCTAAACTCCACTAGGGCCAGATCCTTATCTTTTAAAAGGGAATTCGGCGCGATCGAGGCTGTGCGGGTTTGGCCGTCGTGGGTTTGGATCTGTAGGGTGGTCGCGCCGCGGGTAACGTGAGCGTTGGTCAAAACGAGGTATATACTGCCTTTTTTCCCGATAATGATTCCCGATCCCCGATTTATCTCGCTAGTAATCTTAACAGTGACTTGACGGATCGATCGCTCGATCTGCGCGTTTGGGCTGTCTTCCGCCACGATCGCCGGAGCAGAGAAAGGGGATAGCGCTTTAACCGGTACGACGGGCAGAAGTAGGAGGCTTAGGAGTAGGGGAAAGGGTTTCAACATGGTTATTATGGGGAAATTCGGGGTAAAACAGCGAAAATTCTAGCGGGTGGGAACGCAATTATTTTGCGGGCCAGCAGATCTCGTACCACAGGGCGCGTCGCGATCGGCGAGTGGTGCTTTGGCGAAAAACTCCGTCATCGAGATATAGGTTTTATCTCCGGAATTCTGGAGGAGCATATCCGAGCTTTTCCCCTCTAGGATGTCCATGAGTTGTTGCAAGACTAAATCTGGATTGTCGTGGGGTTTAAGGGTAAAAAGTTGGCTATTACCATCGCAGGGATCGCCGGATCGTGAAACGCTGCAGATGATCGGGTATCCCTTCGCCCGGCCGGTGGTGAGATAGTTAAAACGCCCTTGATTATATGCTTCCTGGAATTTTTTCGTGACTTCCTCGCAACGAACCGGGGAACGTTTGGAGAAATATTCCGATTTCCAGCCGATAATCCGCACATTGCCGCTCCTTTGGGGAATCCAAGCCAGGGTGGCGGGGATTTTTCCTCCCGATGCGCGATCGAACACCTCTTTACAGAAGAAGGTGACGCCATTCGGGGTGGTCGATTGGCTGAAACCGGGGGCGATACCACCGAGGAGGACAGTGGCGAGGAGGCCGACGCAAGCGAGACGGTGGGAAATATATCTAGAGTTCATAGGGATAGTTCCTCAGAAAATAGGGATTAGAATCGTGATTAGGGTCAAAATGGGATTATTTAAGGGTTAGCGGCGGCGTTGAGGGTGTAGCGACCCGATTCACCCCCTTCGCGAGAGGTAGCCACTAGGATA
The DNA here is from genome assembly GCF_030067735.1 of Microcystis sp. M53598_WE2. Lineage (NCBI taxonomy): Bacteria > Bacillati > Cyanobacteriota > Cyanophyceae > Chroococcales > Microcystaceae > Microcystis > Microcystis sp. M53598_WE2. The sequence goes on from NZ_JASJFE010001079.1 coordinate 1,322, forward strand.
TAAACTCCATCGGCGGGTAATTCGGTTACAAGTCGAGCGTTAAAATCCCCGGGGGCGCGATCGACACGCTGGTTACTACGGGCGACCTGTGGGTATTTTGTCCCCTCGGAAGATTGGAGAACGCGATAGAGGACAAGATAGGGAGCGATCTCGTTGCTGTTCATATCCAGAACGATTTTCTGTCCGGCACGACCCTCGAACCCGTAATATTGCTCGTTTTGGTCTTTGGTCAAGTTGCCTTGAACGGTCTGACCGTTAAGAGGGAGGGCGAGTAACTGTATCCGATCGTCCTGTCCTAATGTTGAGACGGTGGAGACATCGCCTGTTTTAACTGCGGTGAGGAAAGCTTGCAGGCGATCGAGGGAAACGGCGAAATTAATGCCGCTCTGGGTAAGGCCGATCGGGTTTCCCGCACCGTCGTAAACGTAACTCCCGATATCGCCTGCGACGTTAACCCCCACCACTTCCCCCCGTGAATTCAAAAGCGGCCCGCCGGAATTGCCTTTGTTGATATTAGCGTTGTGTTGCACAATGCCTTTTTCGGGGTCGAGACGGCTGATAATGCCCTGGGTGAGGGTGTTTTGATAGTCCTCGTTTAAGGGTGTGCCGATGACGAAAACGCTTTCGCCGACTTTGGCGGAGTTCGGACGGGCGAGGGGAAGATAGGGCAGGTTTTGGCGGTTATAAATCCGCAGGACGGCTAAATCCACGCCATTTTTAGCGAAGCCGATCACGTCTGCCGAGGCCTGCTGTCCGTTGGAAAATTTCACCGTCACCACCCGGGGGCCGTCCGCAACAACGTGGGCGTTGGTAATGATGATACCGTCGGGACTGACGAGAAAGCCGCTACCGTGGCCGCTGCCATTTTTGACGGTGACGACGGCGGGGCTGGCTTTCTGATAGACTCTAGAAGCGGTCTGCTCCTGCGCGAGGAGGGGTGGAACGTTTTCCATCAGGAAGCCTCCTGGTTGAACGAGTAGGCCAGTGGTGGCCAGTAGCACCGATAGGGTGAAAGTAATTGGTTTCATCGGGTTGGCTCCTCTTTAGTCGGGGGATACTTGCAAGGATGTTATCGTTGGTTTTTTTCCAATTATGCGATCAAGTTTTAAGTCCTCAGATTGCTTTTTTTACAAAAGTTTAGAGGGGGAGAGCGATCGCTCTCCCTTGCAACTTACGCACCTATCTGCCGTAGTGCTTCTATGGCGCTGTTGTACATTTCTGTGTTTCCCTGCTGGCGAAATAATTCGGCGGCCGTTGTTAGATCGGCGATCGCATTTTGTCTCTGGTTAAATGCGAGATGGACGTATCCGCGGAAATGGTAAGCGTAGGCAGCGCGGGGGTTTAGTCGGATCGCGGTGTTCAGGTCTTGAAACGCCGGCCGCCATTGTTCACGAATCGTGTAAATCATGCCCCGACCGAGGTAAGCTTCGGTATAGTCTGGATCGAGTTCGATCGCTCTGGTGAATTGAGCGAGGGCGAGATCATATTTTTCCTGTTGGATGTAGTTAATTCCCCGGTTAAAGTGGGCGATCGCTTCTTTGTAGTTCGCTTGAGCGATCAGGGTTTCGGCTGGTTGTCGGCTTTCTAGGGCCATAACGGGGCGAACAGTGGCGAGGGTGGAGAGGCCGATTAGACTGACGGTGGTGAGAAGGGCAAAGGATTTCATGGGTAGTTCCTCGGTGAGGGTGATTTGAACTTCTACCTAATTCATCGGTTGCTTTTTTGAGAATATGCAGGATAGGGCAATCAATTTTTTTGGCGTTGTCAGATCAGAATAGGAAAGATGCCATGCAATCCTTGCTATCAAAGTAAGGAAACCCAACAATAGACCCAAGGAAACCCAAAAAAAAGATTCAGACGGATTTAGGTGTTGGCTGTTGGGTTTCGCTCCGATGACCCAACCTAGGAAAGGATGCGATCGCTTTTCGTTCTCTAAAACAGTGATCGCACCAAGATGACAAGCACTGTAGCATAACCCACCGAATATTATAAAATTGGTGGTGCGTTACATTTCATGCTTGGCCAAATCCGGCAAAATAAGCTTTAACCTCATGCCAGAAATTTTCAGACTGGAAGGCTATGTTTTCTTTTTCTATGCCAATGAAGGCAATGAACCCATGCACGTTCACGTTCGACGGGGCGGCGGATATGCTAAATTTTGGCTAGAGCCGCTAGAATTGGATTATGCTAAAGGTCTAAAAACCAAAGAAATTGTTCGGGCTGAAGTTATCATTACAGAAAATATAGAAATAATACGGAGGAAATGGCACGATGTATTTGGTACATGAAAGCATAGTAAAAGCTCAAAAAGTTTGGGTTGAAGATAAATGGATTTGTATTCGTTTAGAAGACGATAGAGAAATTCGTTTTCCTGCTTATAAAAATAAACGCTTATCAAAAGCAACCTTTGAACAATTAGCAGAGGTTGAGTTAATTTGTGATGGCACGGGATTACATTGGGAAACCTTAGATGAGGATTTGTCCATCATTGGCATTTTAGAAGGAAGATTGGGTGCTTAAATGTTAAATGCTTAAAAAAAATCGGCTCTACCGAACCTAGTAATCATAGCAATTACCGTCGATTGGGTTGACCCAAGGAAACCCAAAAAAAAGATTCAGACAGATTTAGGTGTTGGCTGTTGGGTTGCGCTTTTCCTGAGACTTGAGAGGTTTTCTTTAACCTAATGGGACTTAAACAAATTTCAAGCCCAAACAAAGCCTAAACTGGCTTTGTAAGCGGCAAACACATCCCGATTCTCGGTCAGCCACTCAAAGAAACGGAAAGACATCGCTGTCCAAAAAGCTTCCAAGGCTTCCACAAGAGTGTTTAAAGGTCGACTCGCCCACTGCCTTTGCAATCCCCC
>NZ_JASJFE010000866.1:0-2877 GCF_030067735.1 Microcystis sp. M53598_WE2
ATCAGCCTTTTCAGTTATCAGTTATCAGTGATCAGATTTGAGTTTTCAGCGGACAGTCTTAAGTAAGGAGTATTAAATGGCATTAACAGTGCTGTCTTTTTACTGTTTACTGATCACTGTTTACTGATCACTGTTTACTGGTCACTGTTTGAGGACGTTGTCGTAAGCTTTGGAAATAGAGGCCACCGATAAGCAGTAAAAAGAGGATATAGGCAACAATTTGACTGATATAGAGGTTTTGACGATAACCAAACAGGGATTTGAGGAGGAGTCCGGGGAAAGTGCGATCGCTCAAAATTTGGGAACCGTCCCAAACTTGAAAACCGAGAAGACAGGAGGAAGGGAGAGAAGGACAGAAATGGCGATAAAAAGGGTCAATTTCACTTAAAAGACTGATTCCTGCGTCGATATGTTTCAAAACACCGATGAGTAATCCGGCAACGATTAAGAGCAGCAAAGTCCCCATAATTTGGAAAAAGAGACGGATATTAATTTTTACTCCCCCCGCAAATAGGAGAGTTCCCAACAAGGTTGCGACACTTAACCCTGCTATCGCACCGAAGGTTTGGAGCTGCCAATCTTTTTGGAATTGGGCCAGGATAAAGAGGACAGTTTCAAATCCCTCCCGCAAGACAGCGATAAAAACGAGCAGAAAAATCGCTTTTCCTGCCCCATTTTCCGATTTTAAACCCGCTTTTACCGCACTTTCTACCTCAGATTTCAAAGATTTGGCCTGTTGAGTCATCCAAATTAACATCCAACTCAACATCAAAACGGCAATCAGTCCAAAAGTGGCGGCCAGTAATTCCTTGAGCATTGGTACGAATGGACTAGGAGAAGCATCCACTTGCAAAAGGATTCCCCCTAGCAAAATACCGACCAAAACACTAGCCACCACTCCCGCACCAATACCACGATACACCCATGAGTTAAGTTGCGATCGACCCGATTTTTGTAAACAAGCGAGGACAATTCCCACCACTAAAGCGGCCTCGAAACCTTCCCGGAGAGTGATAATAAAAGTGGGTAAAGCGGAACTAAGATTCATAAGCTAGTGGATAAACTCTAGCTTTGATCCTAGCTCAAGCAAAATCCCGCAGCATCTTGCGAATTTCCAGATTGTGTAATTCTTCTTGTCCAATCATACCGCGAGCGAATTCTTCTAGGTAAATACTGGCATCTTCGACGGTTTCTAGAAGTGCTTTGTACAAATCAAGGGATTTTTTCTCATGATTGAGGCTCTCACTCAAGATTGCTTTGATATTGTGTTCATAGCTCTCCTCGATGGGGGCAATTTTTAAGCTAGGATGACCTTCTAAACCGGTGAGAATTTCCCCGACTTGTTGCGCGTGGGTGAGGGATTCCGTGGCCTGAGTCTGGAAAAATTGGACGATGGGGATGCGATGGGGACCTGTCACCATCAGGGAATAGTGGGTGTAACGGACAACTCCCGCTAGTTCAAATTCCATGATTTCGTTCAGTTGTTCGATGGTTTTGTCTCTGTCTAGTTCTCGCATAAGATTCTCAATAATTTGTCTCTAATTGCAATTGTAGCTAATCCAAACCGGCTAAATGAATCTAAAAACCTTGTTGGCTAATATTTTTAGGCTTTTTTGCCATCAAAAAAGTGCCAGATATTGGAGTGATCGGGAGGAAAATTTAGGCACTTTTTCCCTGAAAATGCCTAAAATCCCACACACCCCACGACAAACCCTTTCAGCAAACCCTAGGTGCTGAATCGAGGCGATCGAGTCAAAAAGATTTTAGCCGGGGGAATAGCAACTCAAGAGGTCATTAAAGGTTTCATTTTGCCTTAAACCATCGAAAACAAAGTTATTACGCACTAATTCGCCACATATATCCGGTTCTATGTCTAGAGCTTCCCGTAAACAGTCGATCGCTTTTTCTTGTTGACCGAGGGCGGCATAACAGCAGGCGGCATTATACCACGCATAGCGATCATCTTGATCGATTTTTAACGATTCTTCATAACAGGCGATCGCTTCTGGTAAACGCTGTAATTCCTGTAGGATCACACCCTGTTGATACCAGGACCAGTAATCTTGCGGTCGGATATCGAGGGCGGTACGATAATTAAATAAAGCCTCTTGGGGATTGCCCCAATCCCGGAAAGCGTCGCCGCGACGATACCAGGCCCAATAATCCCGGGGTCGCGCCCCCAAGGCCAGATCATAGAAAGTGATAGCGCGTTCGTAATTTTTCAGCAATCGATAGGCCTCCCCTTGCCGGTAGGCCGCCCAATAGTCCCCCGGACTATGACTTAGGGCCCGTTGAAAACAAGCGATCGCTTTTTCGTAGTCCTTTAATTCCTGTAGATAAACACAACCTTGGTCGTACCAAGCCCAATAGTTATCATCCTTTACCTGTGCGGCGTTAGCATAACTTTGAGCCGCTTCTTCATACATTCCCAAGTCTTCTAGTATCATACCCCTTTTGTACCATGCCCAATAATCATCTGGATAATATTCTAAGGCTTTTTCGTAGCTGATTAAGGCTCCAAAATAGTCCATTCTTTCTTTTAAAATATTGCCTTGGTCATACCAGTCCCGATAGCTATCCGGACGGCATTCGAGCGCTCGATAGACAGTAAATAGATAGGTCATAGTCATTAATCTTTAACGGAGTCAGGAGTCGGTCGTCAGGAGGCAGGAGAATTAAGAATGAGCATTAATTAGGGCTGGCTGAATAAATCTAAAAACCTTGTTGGGTAAGACTTTTAGACTTTTTGTCAATCAAAAAGTACCAGATATGGGAGTGGTCGGGGGGAAAATTCCGGGACTTTTTCCCTGAAAATTAGGTAATTTACCCGATGAAAATGGGTAAAACCCCACACCCCACACCCCACACCCTACACCC
>NZ_JASJFE010000797.1:0-2464 GCF_030067735.1 Microcystis sp. M53598_WE2
CTGAATTTGACTATTAACTAATAGTGCAATTCTCGAAGATTTAGGAATATTACAAGATTGATACAGGGTAGGAATCTGCTGTAATTGCTGAATATTCCAAGCATGGGGAACAATATCCAAACTATTCCAGAGTCGGCTGCTTTGATTGAGACCTGGCTCCGTATTTCCGTAGTAATCAGAAAAGGTTTTATCCCCTGGAGTTGCTCCCGCAGAAAATTGGGTATTGACGGTGATTTGTTTACCGGTAGGGTTCCAAGTTGCTTGATTTTCGTACAGCCATAATGCCATTACTGGAGATAATGCTCCGCCTAAACTATGGCCGGTGGTAATGATTTCAATAGGTTGATCAGATTGGCTGGGAATTTCCTGGGTCAAAAATTCTAACAGAGAACGGTTAGAGGAATCTTTCAGGTTTTGCAGAATAGTAATTCCGGTATTTGTTCCTTCCGAAATTTTTCCGCGTTCGGGGAATTGCGTTGACCAGGAAACCATGTTATGGGTAGCAGCATCCTCCTGTAACCAGTCAAAAACTGATTTCGGATTCGTAGCAGCGATCGCAACTACATATTGAGGGTTATTGGTTTCGGCATTTTCTCCCTTCGCCACATACATAATATTATCCCAGTTCTGATTTTTAGGATCATGATAATAAATAACAGGACCCCAAAGAATTGTCCATTGACCAATTTTTGCTTGAACCGTAGGATTGGCTAAATCTGTAATAACTTTCTCGCTATTACTGATGTTAGCGAACATGGAAAGACAGAAAAGCGTTTGTTGTTGATCGTAAGTAGGCATTGAAATTTTCTCCAATTGTGAATTGATTTGTCGTATCTTAGACAAATCTAGGTAATTGTCACAACACAAATTTCACAAAAAAGGGATGACCGCTCTTTTTAACTTGATTAAGTTGACCCCAATTTACCCCATCATTAGAGGTGTAAAAATTAGCACCAGAACAGCTATTGGCGGAAAATGTAGGACAAGCATTGCTAAACAGGAAAAACTTTGATCGCTTTTTCGTAGTAAGCCTGACGATCAGCTAGTCCGTTAAGACCACCATTGACTCGTCGGGTGATTTCTTCCACCGTTGCACCGCGATCACAAAGAGCATTCATGTTATTGTTATGCCACCAAAAACCGCCACTGGTAAAAGGATAGGTGGTACTAACATAGTCAACTCCATCCATCACTTTCGGATCATGAATATAATTCGCAAAAGCTTGATAGTTACTGCGTCCCGTTAGTTGAATAACGCCTGCTCCCTTATATTTGGGACCATCTCCTGGATAAATATTTCCTAGGTCTTTCCGTCCGTTATACTCCTCACCGCTACCGAGTTCTTTCATCCATTTCAAGCCTCCACTTTCATGGGCAGTTTGGCTTAAGAAATGACACATTCGGGGGTGAGTGTTAATGTCAAAGCGATTTAAGCAAGAATTGAGGTCTGCTAATTGTCCATCGCTAATGACATTACTGTAGATAGATTCGGCTTGAGCTTTGGAGATTAAATTATTACCCCCTGGTAATTCTTTAAGTTCTAGTAAAAATTTCGCCGAAGATGCTCCCAAGGTATCCAATTCGCCTTCTTTGATTTTTTGTTTGAATTGCTCAAAGGCTTGTTTTGTTTGGGGTCCATAAATGCCATCAACACCATTAGCAGGAAGCAATCCGAGAACTTGCAAACGGGTCTGAACTTCTCGGCAAAGTTCGGAGTCTCCTGCTAAGGAATCAATGGGTTTAACGAGGTTTTGTTGAATGATGTCTTCTAATTTCATGGTGTTTATTTTCCAGTTCAGATTTTCCGATGGTGATCTTGGTTGTTTGGGCTGTTTTTGTATTTCCTGAGTCAGGAATTATAAGAGGGATAAATTGCTTGAATTTTTCATTCCTTGCAAAATTTTTATCCCGTATTTGTTCCCTCAGAAATATGACCTTGTTCTGGGTTTGTGCTAGACCAGAGAACCATATTGTGGGTATTAACATCCTCCTGTAACCAGTCAAATACAGACTGAGGATTTGTCGCTGCAATCGCCACTACATATTGAGGATTATTTGTTGTTAGATTTTGACCTTTAGCGACGCACATAATATTGTCCCAGACTTGACTTTTGGTATCGTGATCATAAATAACAGGACTCCAAACTATCGTCCATTGACCGATTTTTGTTTGCACATTAGAATCAGCCAAATCAGCCATTAATTTGTTACTATCACTGATATTAGCAAACATCGAAAGACAGAAAAGAAAGATAATTCTTTAAAAGTGTAGGAAAGTTGAAGGAACTATTGGGAGGAATTTTCGGCAAATTTTTGACTGGACTTCTATATATATATGTACTAGCTATAACTAAAAGTCTTACAGAGCCTGAGTTAAAGTTATGTAATACTAACAGACTACTGGACGCAAACTCCTGAAGTTCTTACGCAGATAGGGTTTAAAGCCAAATTTTTCAAATTTGAC
>NZ_JASJFE010000469.1:0-5204 GCF_030067735.1 Microcystis sp. M53598_WE2
CTACACCCTACACCCTACACCCCACACCCCACACCCCACACCCCACACCCTACACCCCACACCCTACACCCCACACCCCACTCCCTGATCTGGAATATTCTGGCCGAAGACCGATCGCAAAGACTTGAAATCTGTTCTAACAATAGTTACACTTCTTTAGAATAGATACACTTTTCAAGGGATAATGTAGGTCGGCTAACTCTTGCACTTAACAGTCGAGATTGTTGGGCTTATATTTTCACCCTGAATATAAAAAGCGTCTAAGTGGACACTAAATTGTCAATAGGAGGAGCGTAGTCAATGGGACTACCTTGGTATCGAGTACACACAGTCGTTCTCAACGACCCGGGCCGTTTAATTTCCGTTCACCTGATGCACACCGCACTGGTAGCGGGTTGGGCTGGCTCCATGGCCCTCTATGAGCTTGCTATTTTCGACCCCAGTGACCCCGTATTAAACCCGATGTGGCGGCAAGGAATGTTCGTGCTGCCCTTCATGGCCCGTTTAGGTGTCACCGGTTCTTGGGGTGGCTGGAGCGTCACCGGCGAAACTGGTGTTGACCCCGGTTTCTGGTCTTTTGAAGGCGTTGCCGCCGCTCATATCGTCTTATCCGGTCTGCTATTCCTAGCGGCGGTTTGGCACTGGGTTTTCTGGGATTTAGAATTATTCATCGATCCCCGCACGGGCGAATCAGCCCTCGATTTACCGAAAATGTTCGGTATTCACCTGTTCTTATCCGGTTTACTTTGCTTCGGTTTCGGTGCTTTCCATCAAACAGGCCTTTGGGGTCCCGGGATGTGGGTTTCCGATGCCTACGGTTTAACCGGTCATGTGCAGCCCGTAGCTCCCGAATGGGGACCGGCTGGTTTTAACCCCTTTAACCCCGGGGGTGTGGTAGCTCACCACATTGCTGCGGGTATCGTTGGGATTATCGCCGGTTTATTCCATTTAACCGTTCGTCCCCCCGAAAGACTCTATAAAGCCCTGAGAATGGGTAATATCGAAACGGTGCTTTCTAGCAGTATCGCCGCCGTTTTCTTTGCCGCTTTCGTCGTGGCCGGAACCATGTGGTACGGTAATGCTACCACCCCGATCGAACTCTTTGGCCCGACCCGTTACCAATGGGATAAGGGCTATTTCCAAGAAGAAATTGAGCGTCGCGTCGAGGCCAGCATCGCCAATGGGGCCACCATCGCCGAAGCTTACCAAGCAATCCCCGAAAAACTGGCTTTCTATGATTATGTCGGTAATAGCCCCGCTAAAGGTGGTTTATTCCGTACTGGTGCCATGGATAGCGGTGACGGTATCGCTAAATCTTGGTTAGGACACCCCGTGTTCAAAGATGGCGAAGGTCGCGTCCTGAGCGTGCGTCGGATGCCTAACTTCTTTGAAACCTTCCCCGTTGTCCTGACTGACTCGGAAGGTATCGTTCGCGCGGATATTCCTTTCCGTCGTGCGGAATCGAAACTGAGTATCGAACAAAGTGGTGTTACCGTTTCTTTCTACGGTGGCTCTCTCGATGGTCAGGTGTTCAGCGATCCTGCTGATGTGAAGAAATTTGCCCGTAGAGCGCAACTCGGTGAAGCTTTCGAGTTTGACACCGAAACCCTGAAGTCTGACGGGGTATTCCGCACTTCTCCGAGAGGTTGGTTTACTTTCGGTCATGCTGTCTTTGCTTTACTATTCTTCTTCGGTCATATCTGGCACGGTTCTCGTACTATCTACCGCGACGTATTCGCCGGGGTAGATCCCGATCTGGAAGAACAAGTGGAATTCGGTTTATTCCAAAAATTGGGTGATCTTAGCACTCGTAAACAAGAAGTTTAGTTTTAGCTAAATCATCCATATAACTAAAGGAGTCAAGTCTTTGACTCCTTTTTTTAATTAGGGTATGCTGAAAAAGTTTTTCGTGGGGGCAGGGTGTGGGGTGTGGGGTGTGGGGAGAAGGGAGCAGGGAGTGGGGAGCAGGGAGAAACAATTCATAACTTGAGAGTTAATCACACTATTAAAAACGGATTTGGTATTAAAGTTCGATCGAGCTTTACCTTTAACCGAATACTGAAAAAACCGCTAGTTATTTCTATAACTAACGGCTTTTTGCTGGGGGAAATTACCCGTAATGGAATTACATAGAGGAACCTAAACCGGCGTAAGCTCCGTAGAAGAAAAGACCAAGCACAGCGATAACGCCTAGACCGGCGATGGTGGCGACTAACCACAAAGGAATACGACCTTCTGCGAACATGAATAACACCTCCTAATTGCGATGACAATGAATCGGGACTAATTAGTTAAAGAAATAGCTGGAAAATAAAATTCCCAAGACAGCAACTAGGAGTAAACCTAGGTAAAGAGAAGTACGATTTAACTCGACAGCTTGCCGATTCGGATTAGGTGTTCTTTCCATAATTGTTCTCCTAGCGTTGAATAAACTGCATTGCCGCAATCGCACCGATAAAGAAGACAGTGGGGACAGCTAAGGTATGAACTGCCAACCAGCGAACGGTGAAAATGGGGTAAGAAATGGGTTGATTGGGATTACCACTAGCCATTGTTTTTATCCTTAATTAAAGTAAACTACTGATTAAACTGCTCGATTTGATTTTTGGCCTCAAAGCGATCATTAATGATCGGTAATTCTTGACGCTCTTGAGTGTAATACTCATCGGGACGGGGAGTGCCAAAAACATCGTAAGCTAAACCAGTACTCACGAATAACCAACCTGCGATAAACAGCATGGGGATGGTGATGCTATGGATAATCCAGTAACGAATACTGGTAACGATATCGCCAAAAGGACGTTCGCCGGTACTACCTGACATGGACGGTTCTCCTCGGAATGATAGGACTTGAAAAATTCAATCTCTATAATAGAGACTTTCTTGACCCTGAGACAAGTTTTAGGCCGGTTCGCTAGGGGGATTATATTTCAGTAAAACCCCATTTTGTCCCAAGACAAAACCCTTGTCGGAATTGATAAAAACAATTCGATAGAGATTGGAGGGGACACTTTCCACCGCGCGATCTTTTTGCCAAGATTGGCCGCTGTCATGACTGACCAAGAGATTGCCGCTACCACCAGCGACCCAAATTTCTTCGGGACTGCGGTAGTTGAGGTCCAAAAGTCCCCAACTGGTGGAAAACTCTGGGAATACCTTATCTTCCCATGTATCGAGATCATTGGGGCTAGTAAATTGTAGTTGACCACCCCGGGCCAGGGCCCACAGTTCTCCTTTTTCACCATAACCGACTTTTTGTAAGCGGCGGGAAGAAAGACGATTGTGGGGTTGCCATTCTGTTGACCCCGGTTCCCAAGTGGAATAAAAGTTACCGCGTGCGGAAACGGCCACGTATTTACCATCATGGGAACGAACAATTGTCCGGGCCACACCCACAGCACCTTCCACTAAAGCTTGCCAAGTTTTGCCCCCGTCTTTGGTGCGGTAGATAGCGCCTAAATCCGTGACCATTTCGGCGGTTTTGTCGTTCAGAGCGATAATTCCGTAGGGGGAACCGGGTAATTTTTCACTTAAGGGGATACGGGACCAGCTGCTGCCCCCGTCTTCGCTATGGAGAAGAATTGAGGGTTTACCGACAATCCAACCCTCTTGGTCGTGGAAACTGACGGCGCTAAAGCTAACTTTTTCTTCGCCAAGGTTGAGGACTTTTTGCTGCCAGCTGTCCCCCCCATCGGTGGTTTCAAAGAGGGTAGATTTGGTTCCCACTAACCAACCGTGCTGCAGGTCGTCGGTAAAGGCGATATCGGCAAAAGTGGAGTCAGTGTCGAGGGTGAGGATTTGCCAAGGACTACTGCTCAGGGATGGCACACTACTACAGCTAAAGCAGAAAAAGGCTACAGCTAGAACTATTACGAATTGTTTCAGTTTTCTCATCAATGGTTCAGAGGTATTGGTCAAGGAATCGGGACGGATTAGGGTTTGTACCCGATGGGTTACAGGCTCATAAGAGCCGTTGGATTAAAGATAATGAGTGCTTGAGTTAGTTTAAACCATATAAACTAATAAAGAAAACAAATCCTAGCGCTAAAGCCCCGAAAATCAAAATATTTTTTTGTGCTGGAGTCAGACGGTTGACTCCAAAACCATAGCTAAGATTTTCTTGGAATCCCGAAGGAGCATCTTTGGCTCCGATGTTGATAAATTGGGAACGACGCACACCACACACGGGACAGCGCCACGTTTCTGGCAATTCCTCGAAGGGGGTTCCAGCGGGAGTGTTGGTTTTACTATCTCCCTTGCTGGGGTCGTAAACGTAGCCGCAGGAGCGACATTCGTAGTTGGCAGGGGCCTGGTCGGCTAGGGTTAGTTCTGGTGGGCGATCGCTCATAACTAAGATTAAAGGAATTTTCAACACTCTGTTACAAATTATCCTTGAAAATTGACCTCTCTCACGGGCAAGCCCCAACAGAATAGCCAGTTTTCAAGCCTGAAAAGGATTAGCGAGGCAGCATATCGGCTTTAAAAAAAGCAAGATTAATCTATTAGGGCTTAAATGTCTATTAAAACTTTATTAAGTTTATATTTGGGCTATTTACCCTGATTTTGGTACTCAAATTTATTCCGAGAAATTGAGAAATTTCAGGCAGGGAAGAAATTAGGGGTCTGATAGCAAATCCTGTTTAAAAGGTAGAGGAGATTGGGGAGTGCCGGAGCTGCGGAGTAGGGGGAAACAATCCATAACTGGGTTTTTAAAGTTGGATTGGGAGTTAATCATGCTATTAAAAGCGGATTTGGTATCATATTGCATAAATTTAATCACTTTTAGCGATCGCTTTTATATTTTGGCATAAATGGGCTGCTCCCTCGCCGTTCCCTGTTCCCGAAAACGAAAACTTCGCACCTCACCATTAAGATAACTGCTATCAACCTTATATTATAGGTATATAATCAACCTTAACTATACCTTAAAAAGAGAGTAAAAATTGTGTTCAACCAGCTTGATTGGAATCCTGCCTATTCAATTGAAACCCTAGAACCAAATACGGTATTTTTTCTATCTGAGCGAGAATCAATCTGTTTTCAAGAGCCGCTTTATTATCGTTTAGTCAGATTAATCGATGGTCAACGTAATCTTGATGAAATTATTGATATTCTTCAGTTAGAATTTTTACAAAATCAAGAAATTAATCCCAATAATCCTAATTCGTTTGCAGTTATTATTAACTATAGTCTGGCAATTCAAA
>NZ_JASJFE010001088.1:0-1101 GCF_030067735.1 Microcystis sp. M53598_WE2
CATAAACACTGACCCCGATAACGGCGATCGAGCTTTTTCCCCGGCAGCAATTCTCGGTTATTCGCGACCGATTGGTTATCCGAAACGTTTTGATCGCACTTTTTTAGCAGAATTGGGCGTAATTACCGGCGATAATAGTAATGGTGGCGTTTTAATTCGCACTGGTATGGGAATTCGTCAGCAAATTAATCGCCAAGGTGTGATCGATTGGGGTATCGAGGGAGATATTGCCACTAATGGCAATGATCAAAGTCAATTAAAGCTAAAAATCGGTTATTCTTTCGGATTTTAGGATTTTTCCCTAGCCTGCTCTTAAAAGCTAAAATAGATGAAGTATAACTTAAATTTTGGTTTGACTGGGAGTATGAGGGGGTTTGGAAGTCCACATCTTCTCATCCCTGAAAACAACAGGGATATCTTACCAAAACCGATACTTTTCAGCAGACGATTTTTTAGTAAACTTTTAAAAGCGATCGTCAGACAGGTGACAAGAATAAACAGTACAAGAATACCAATAGTCCAACCAAGAGTGATCGACACTCCCCCAGCGCGCCAAAGGGGAGTGTTAAAAAAGGGCGTTAACCAAGCTGAGGGAGAGAAAGTCATCGCTAAAGTTTAGATTTGATAGGGATTACCCAAGCGATCCACAAAAACATTGTAATCTAAGGGTAAACGCCCCGGATTAAGCCGTGGTTCCGCCGCGTAACCGATGGGAACGACAACAGCGATCGCCAGATGGGGATGATCGGCAGCACCAATGACAGCTTTTACCTTGTCCTCAATCCAACCGTTGAGAAAACAACTAGATAAACCGAGACTTTCGGCAGCCAAAACCAGATGAGTAGCGGCGATCATGGCATCTTTAATCGCGTATTCCCGGGTTTTTTCGCCTAAATTCTTTTGAAATCCCGGGATTGCCTGTTGAAAATATTTTACCGTGCCTTCGCTCCAGGCACCCGTACTGAGAGCCTGTTCATAGATAGGAGTTAGCTCTCCCCCTCCTGCGGCAGCATCGGCAGCGAAAACAAAAGTAACCGGCGCTTGGATAATTTGCTTTTGTCCCCAAGCGGCCTCGGCTAAAGCGGCCTTTTGTGCCTCATC
>NZ_JASJFE010000818.1:0-8521 GCF_030067735.1 Microcystis sp. M53598_WE2
CTGCTAACTCTGGTTTCCTGCTCTTGCCAGAAATACCATTTATAGACAAAATCATGAATATTTTTATCGGTAAATTCATTAATAAACACCTTTTGCCGAGGTTTATGCTCAGAGCTAAACGCTTGATAGCCTTTCGGACGAGAAGTTAAAATAAAATAGTTTTGGCGAAAATCTTGCCACTGTTTGCCAATCCATTGACTGACTTTTTCGGCATATTCGGGTTTAATTTCATCAAAACCATCAAACATCACTAACATTCGCTGATGGGTTAAATGACTTTTAGCCCAGTTCTCAGGTAAATCTAATTCTTGAGAAATATCTTGTTTAAGATGTCGCTCAATTAAGGTTGGTAAATCCAATCCTTCTGTGGTGGTAATCACTTCCTGCCATCTCCGTAAACGTAAAAAGACAGGAATTAAAAAAGGTGCATTTTGTTTCGGTTGTTTTAGAGCGTAGTTATAGGCTAAATGACGCAATAAAGTCGTTTTTCCTCGGCCACCAGGAGCCAGAATTAACAACCGTAAATTTGTCCTCTTTTTAGCCCGTCGCAATAAATCCCAAATATCATCCCCCGTACCTTTAGACTCTTCTTCTGAGCGCAGTTCTAATTGACTCAGATCCAAATTAATAAAAATTTCTTCTAGTTCTGGGGTAGAAAAACCAAAGATTGCATCTTCAATCCCTTCAATATCATCATAACGACAATCTGAATCCCGTAATTTAATTAAATATTTCCCGTCAGGATTAGCTAATTGCCAACGTATTTTTTCCAGTCCTTTGTCTAGCCAAACAAAAAAGCTTAAAGCTGTACCTTTACCGTGATCTTTACCTTTGGTTCTTGCCACTTCTAAAAACGCTTTACTCCAGGCTGATCCGTAGGTAAAAAAGCCCGTGACGATAAAAGTGACTCCCCCGACAATAATCGCCTTAACCGTGTCATGTTGACTAAGCCAAGTTAAGCCGCCTGTAATGCTACCCCCGATAATTGGAAGGGAAGGAGCGGAGGTTCGGAGTTGATGGGCAACAAAAGCAGTGATTTTTCCCGTCCAAACTTCAGCCTGTTTACTTTCCTGTTCAAAATCTGATTCTTTTTTCTCTTCAGATTCGGATGCTTCTGGCTTTGTGGTTTTATCGTCCATAAACCCCCTTTGATCAACCTCTTCTAATTATACTAGACCCCTTTAGAGTGGTGTTATTGGCTTATAAGTAGGTAGGCGTTAAAAATTATCAGACACCCCCCTTATCAAGGGGGGTTTAAGGGGGGATCGGCACCCCCCTTATCAAGGGGGGCAGGGGGGATCGAACCGGAAATGTTGCTTTTTTATCCCGATGGACAAGCTTTCACTAGCTATAATGAGGAAAAACAACGAGCGGAACGATTAGCCAATAAACTCCGGGAATTAGGCCTTAATCCTGACGAAATCTAAGTTTATCTCTTGATCGCAGTTTAAAGTTAATCTTTGTTAAGAGACAACTAAAAAATAGCCATAGTGGGCTATATGTATTTTCAGTATGATGAAGTTAGTTGGCTTAGTACAAAAAAAGGTGGGCAAGTCCCACCTTTATCACTAAACTATTGTCCTTGCTCCACTGCTGCCACCATCAATAAAGTTTTGAGGACAGAATCAGGATTAAGACTGATAGAATCGATGCCTAATTCCACTAAAAATTGAGCAAATTCGGGATAATCACTGGGAGCTTGACCACAGATACCGATTTTGCGATTTTGGGCTTTAGCGGTTTCAATGGCCATTTTCACCATGCGTTTAACTCCCTCA
This sequence comes from Microcystis sp. M53598_WE2, assembly GCF_030067735.1. NCBI lineage: Bacteria > Bacillati > Cyanobacteriota > Cyanophyceae > Chroococcales > Microcystaceae > Microcystis > Microcystis sp. M53598_WE2. The sequence goes on from NZ_JASJFE010000818.1 coordinate 1,779, forward strand.
TTCCGTTCATCAAAAAGATGGGCAACTAGGGCAGAATCCCGATCTAATCCTAAGGTTAATTGGGTCAAATCATTAGAACCGATCGAAAATCCGTCAAACACCTGAGCAAATTGGTCGGCAAGAATTACATTACTTGGTAACTCACACATCACATAAACTTGCAAACCATCAACCCCGCGTTCGAGACCATTTTTCGCCATTTCTTCAAGGACTCTCATCCCTTCTTCGGGGGTACGACAGAAAGGAATCATCGGAATCACATTAGTTAATCCCATTTCTTCCCGTACCATTTTCAGCGCCCGACATTCCAAAGCGAAAGCCTCGCGATAATTAGGATCAGTATAACGGGAAGCGCCGCGCCAACCGATCATCGGGTTTTCTTCCTTGGGTTCAAAGGGTTTGCCACCCAATAAATTAGCGTATTCATTGGATTTAAAATCGGACATCCGCACAATTACATCTTTGGGGTAGAATGCGGCTGCAATCATGGCAATTCCCCGGGCCAATTTATCGACGAAAAATTGGGGTTTATCCTCGTAGTGTTTGGTTAATTCGGCGATTTGGTCTTTTACGTCTCCTTCTTCCAATTCGTGGAATTTCAGCAAGGCGCTGGGGTGGGCCTGAATATGGTTAGCGATAATAAACTCTAGACGAGCTAAACCGACCCCTTGGGCAGGAATATCGGCAAAAGCGAAGGCTTTTTCGGGATTACCGATATTCATGAGGATTTTTGTCCGAGTTTGGGGCAAATTGTCCAGGGGAGTTTCAAGAATTTCAAAGGGTAGCAATCCGAGGTAAACTTTCCCTTCATCCCCTTCCGCACAGCAAACGGTGACTTCCTGACCGGTTTTAATCGTTTCCGTGGCATTATTGCAACCCACGATCGCCGGAATGCCCATTTCTCGTGCGATAATAGCGGCATGGCAAGTACGACCACCTTGATTAGTAACGATCGCGCTTGCTTGTTTCATAATCGGTTCCCAGTCGGGATCCGTGCGATTGGTGACGAGAACTTCTCCCGGTTTAAAGTTGTTGATTTTATCTACACTGAGGATGACTCTGGCTTTTCCTTGACCGATTGCCGCACCTACACTCCGTCCCACCGCTAAAACTTGACTTCTTTCTTTAATTTCGTAGGATTTAAGGATATTAGCGGCTTTTTGCGATTGTACGGTTTCTGGACGGGCCTGAACGATAAAGAGTTCTCCCGTGATCCCATCTTTTGCCCATTCGATGTCCATGGGGGTGTAGGTTCCGCGCACTTGCGAGTAATGTTCCTCGATTTGGGTCGTCCAACGAGCTAAAGTAAGGATTTCTTGGTCACTAATGCAGAATTGATCCTGTTCTAGCTTGTTAACTCGGATATTCTTGGTTAGACGCGATCCTCCATCATCGTAGATCATCTTGATGGCTTTACTGCCGAGGCGTTTGTCGAGGATGGGTTTGTAACCGTTTTTAAGAGTGGGTTTAAAAACCAGATATTCGTCGGGGTTAACGGCTCCTTGCACGACATTTTCCCCTAAACCGTAGGCTGCGGTGATTAAAGTGGCATTTTTGAACCCTGTTTCCGTATCGATGGAAAACATCACCCCGGAGGTGGCTAGATCTGAACGCACCATTTTTTGGACACCGACGGAAAGGGCGACGGCAAAGTGATCGAAACCGTTATGATGACGGTAGGAAATAGCGCGATCGGTGAATAAAGAGGCAAAACATTTATGGCAAGCTTCTAAAACTCCCCTTACCCCTTGCACGTTGAGATAGGTTTCCTGTTGTCCGGCAAAACTCGCTTCTGGTAAGTCTTCGGCGGTGGCGCTTGAGCGAACGGCCACATCTATGGAATGATAGAGATCATCGCCATAACGTTCACAGAGTCGGCGATAGGCAATAGCGATCGCATGACTTAAATCATCGGGGAACGGTGTATTGAGAATTAATGTGCGTGCTTGTTTACCTTTTTCTTGCAAGTTCTGCACATCATTTTCGTCTAAATCTTGGAAAATTTGTCTTAATTGTGCGTCTAGTCCGGCTTTTTCGACAAAGTGACGGTAAGCGTAAGCGGTGGTGGCGAATCCTGTGGGGACATTAATCCCTTTCGGGGTTAATTGTTGGATCATTTCGCCTAATGAGGAGTTTTTCCCACCGACTAATCCCACGTCTTTGCTGTCTACTTCTTCAAACCACAGAATTAATGCTTGTTCTCTAGAGGTTCTCGCAACATCTTGTAGTAGCATCATAAGTATTTTTACCTCTGTACTTTATACTTTCAGTTTAGCTACATACCATCTTCAAAAATCCTTGAGTTTGATATTTATTTACAAAACTATATAATAGCCAACTCAGCCACGATCACCCTATCTCTAAAGGGTTTAATTGTCTAGCTACTTAACACAAAAATTAACAAACTAATCAGGAGTCTCAACAGTAACTTTCCTCAATGATAGCCTTAGTTATCTCAAAATAGTTACAGCAGTTATCTCAATGGTGAGATAAGTAGGTGGGTGGAATTAAATATAGGATGAACGTAGGTTGGGTTGAAGCATGAAACCCAACGCCCGCATAGTTTACAGTACCGCTAACCCATCCTACAAATAATTGTGCCTCCCTACTTAGGAAGTTTTCGTTTTGGGGAGTCGGTCGTCAGCAGTCAGGAGTCAATACCAAATTAGGTTATACTTTTTTTTATGAGAAGGGCTGTAATTTAGCTTTAGGCATTTTCAAGGTCTGATAATAGTTCTTCTTCTGTTAAGTCAATCATCCCTACGCCAAAATCGGTCAATCTCAATAAAAAATTAACCCTATCCACTCCTAATAAATTGGCAGCCATACCGGACGAAATACGTTTCATCTCAAAGAGTTTTACTACCATAGCCCAAGTTGCTTCTCTCTCGAATTCCTCTCGTGTTTTTTGAAGAAAGTCGGGTAAGTTTTCAGGATAATTTATGGTGAGTTGTAAAGTCATATATCGTGCTATATTTGTCCCATTTTTCTAGGTTGGATTTCACCTAGTTTAGCTCAATCCAACCTAGATTTATTTATATTTGTGTGATGGTGACATCAACAGTTTTAACCGTAGTTCCCAAACTGGATAAGGGAGGTTGAATTTCCTGTTCATTACCCACCACAAGAGTCACAATTTGATTCGGTTGTAGATATTGTTGGGCCACTCGTTGAATATCGGCAATTGTCACCCCTTTTACCGCTTGTTGATAACGGAAGATAAAATCTTGGGGATAACCATAGTATTCATAGGTCATCAATCGCGATAAATTTTGAGCAGGTTTCTCGAACTTAAAAACAAAAGAATTGAGAATAGCATTTTTAGCATCTTCCAATTCTTTGGCAGTAACGGGTTGATTGCGAAGTCGCTCGATTTCGCCTAAAATTGCCTTAATAAAAGGCACGGTAGCATCGGTGCGAGTTTGACCTCCAGCAATAAATAAACCAGGATAATCATAACGACTATTCCAGATACCATAGACAGAATAAGCTAATCCTTGACGGGAGCGCACTTCATTAAATAAACGACCACCAAAACCGCTTAAAATCTCATTTAATACCGTTAAAGCGGGATAGTCGGGACTATCCAAACGACCCCCAAGATGACCTAATAAAACGCTACTCTGGGTTAATTGGGGTTGATTGACAACAAAGACACCTTGAAGATTTTTTTGGGTTGCAGAAGGGGTGACAATTTTAGTGGCAGTGGCGGGATTTTTCCAATCGCCAAAAGTTTTATTGATTAATGCTTTCATCGACTGAGAATCAAAATCACCGACAATTCCTAAAATTATTTGGTCGGGACGGACATAGGTACGATAAAAATCGATTAAATCCTGACGGTCAATATTAGCTAAAGTGCTATATTCTACAGTACGAGCGTAGGGGCTATTATCACCATAGACTAGCTTTTTAAACTCCCGACTAGCAATATCATCAGGATCATCATTACGTCGGGCAATCGCGCCTTTTTCCTGAACTTTGGCTAATTCTACCCTCTGACTTTCAAAAGCTGGGGAACGCAAAACCTCGGCAAAGAGATTAAAAACTGCTTCTAAATCTTCACTAAGAGCGCTAAAACTAGCAGTTCCAGCGTTAAGATCGATCGAGGTTTCTACTAGGGCTGCTCTTTGTTCTAATAACTGATTTAAGACATTAGAAGGATGTTTCTCCGTGCCACCACTACGCAGCACGGTTCCAGTAATATCGGCTAATCCGACTTTTTCCCCGGATTCTAATCTCCCTCCTGTCCGAATCATCGCCGTACCACTCACTAAAGGTAAGCTCCGATCCTCCACTAAATAAACCACCATACCATTATCTAGTTGATAACGTTCGTATTGGGGAACTGTCACTTCAGGAAGAGGAGGAAAAGTTAAATCGGTAAAATGTCGCGGGGTTTGGGCAATTGCCGGGGAACGAAAAGCTAGGACACCTATCAGGGTGATCAGGATTAAACCTAGCCATTGTAAGCGTTTTTTCATGATTATATTTATTTTAGGTTTTAGGTTTTAGGTGTTAGGGTGTTAGGGTGTTAGGGTGTTGGGGTGTTGGGGTGTTGGGGTGTTGGGGTGGTCACTGCGTGCGCGTTGCGGGGGGTGATGGGGTTTTAGTTGAAATTCCCCCACTTCCCCACTTCCCCCATTTCCCCACTTCCCTATCTCCCCATCTCTCTATTTCGGTAAAATTCGGCCAATAGTGCGATTTTCGGGGGTAAAAGTTTCTTTAGCCACCCGTTGAATATCAGCTGCCGTGACAGCATTATAAGCATCTAATTGGGCGAATAAATTACGCCAATCGCCGGTTTTTACCTCGTATTCAATCAAGGATCGCGCCATGCCCATGTTAGAATCAAGACCTCTTAATAGGGCTGCCCGTAGTTGATTTTTAACCCGTTCTAATTCCTGTTCCGAAACCGGTTCATTTTTCAATCTTTCCAATTCCAAATTCAAACCCTGCGCTACTTCCTCCACACTGGCATTAGGAGCGGTAAGAGCATAGAATAACAGCAAATTCGGGTATTTATCTCCCGGAAAGCCGTTAAATCCCTGGGCAGCGAGGGCAAGTTGTTTGTCCTCCACTAAAGCTTTATACAGTCGCGAAGTTCTTCCTTCACTCATTAAAGTGGCGATAACCTCGTAAACCGCATGATCGGGATGATTGAGGGCGGGACGATGGTATCCTTCTAAATACCAAGGCTGCGAGGCTAATTTTAGGGTAATTTCCTTTGTTTTGGTTTGGTTCGGTTCCACTACCGTCACCTGTGGGGGTTTCGGTTTAGCGGGAAAACGACCAAAATAAACCTTAGCTAACTGTTTGACCTGTTCTGGGTCCACATCCCCGGCGATAGCTATGGTTAAATTACTGGCAGCATAAAATTTATCGAAAAAGTTTTGGATATCTGAGGGTTCCAGATTGCGAATATCTCGATCGTAGCCGATAACGGGACGTTTGTAGGGATGGACAGTATAAGCTTGATCGAGAAAAGCTTCGATTAATAGACCCAAGGGGCTATTATCCGTCCGCATCCGTCTTTCTTCCAGAATTACGTCTTTTTCTTTGTAAAATTCCCGTTGGAACACCGGTTCTAAAAATCTTTCCGATTCCAAAGACATCCACAATTCCAATTTATTCGACGGGAAACTGTAAAAATAGCTAGTTGCATCACTGGAAGTGGTGGCATTTAAACCGACTCCTCCCTGAGTTTCGACGATTTGCCCGTATTCGTTGCGTTGGACGAATTTCTCGGACTCTGCCTTAGTTTTTTGAAATTCTTCCGTTAATTTAGCCACTTCTGCGCTTTTACCCGCTTTTTTGGCCGCTTGCAGTTCTTTGTCTATAGCTTCAAGGCGATCGAGGACTTTTTTCTCGCTAAGATAATCGGTAGTACCGATGGTTTTTGTGCCTTTAAAGGCTAAATGTTCCAAAAAGTGGGCAACTCCTGTTTTACCGTCTGGTTCATCGGCACCTCCCACATCCGCGTAGGTGACAAAGGAAATAACCGGAGCATCGCGATTTTCTAGGATAATAAATTTTAGTCCGTTGTCGAGGCGAAATTCGGTAATTTTTTGTTGAAATTGCTTAAGGTAGGGGGTAATCGATTGTACATCGGCTGATTGCTCTTTCGCTTGGGCAAGAAGGGGTGAGAAACTCCCAAAACCCCAAAACACAAGGAAAGCCACCCAAAAGCCGATTACAGCCCGATAATAGGGGTTATTTTTAATGATCATGGATAGTTTTATCAGGTATCGTGGGAGCGAGAGATCGATCGCTCTGTTCGATCTTAGCAGTCGATTGTTAGGAGAGGGGGAGTGGGAAGCTTTTTTCAGTGTTGCCAAAGGCACGGCGTAGCCGTCCAGTAAACAGTAATCAGTAAACAGTTAAGCTAAGACGCATTTAAACCGCTTATTCTTAGATTAGCTGAACCTCCCCCAATCCCTTTACTGTTGCCTTTTGCCTCTTGCCTTTTGCCTCGTCTCAACAAGCAATTTAAATTACGAACAGCTTAGGGACTTGCGTGGGAATAATATCCCAATCGATCGGAGGGCGCAAGCTTTGCGCCCCTACAGTAACGGATTTTGTCCACAATGTAGGGGCGAACTGCGTTCGCCCAAAAGGTACATTATCAAAGCGCAAGTCCCTTATCAGTTATCATTTCATTGTTTACTGTTCACTGTATCTCAACAGTAGAAGAATTTCTATAACATCGTCAAGTTTATTGCTGTTTGGGCGACTATCACTGC
>NZ_JASJFE010000606.1:0-1031 GCF_030067735.1 Microcystis sp. M53598_WE2
ATGTCTTGTCTAACAACGCTTTACCAATAAAGCTGAGAGGGAATCCGAACTAGGGAAGTATTCGGAGGTCTGTGCCAGATTGTGTCTCGATGCGGTAGTCTCTACTTGCGTCGCCTAAATTGGTTTAGACAAGCCCCGTCGCTTTTATGGCTGGGTTAGTGACCGATCGTGCTAAATTGTAAACCGCATTGATTGTGATTTGGATAGGCAAACCATGCGATCGGAAACCGAATCGTCTCCTTTAGAGGTTAGCAAAACCACAAAACCCCCTCGATTAATTCTAGAAGGTTTATACGCTTTCTCGCCTAATCGGGAAACCCTAGGGGGAACCTCTTATCTTATTGTAGAAAATACTGGTAATATTCTGGTGGATTGTCCTAGTTGTGACGAGAGCGAGCGGGATTTTCTGCGAGAAAAAGGAGTCCGTTACCTATTTTTTACCCATCGCGGGGGTCAGGGTAAACAGAGCGATTCTCTGCAAAGTTTACTTGATTGTGAGATTATTCTACAGGAACAGGAAGCCTATCTGCTTCCTCACCGTCAAATTACCGTTTTTCAGCAGCAAATCCAGTTATCTCCCACTTGTAGCGGTTTTTGGACTCCAGGCCATTCTCCCGGTTCCTCCTGTCTTTACTGGCAGCGTCACGGGGGGGTTTTATTTACCGGTCGTCATCTTCTACCCGACACTAAGGGTCAACCGCGACCCCTACAGACTGCGAAAACTTTCCACTGGCCGCGGCAATTGCGATCGCAAAAGATCATTTTAGACCGTTTTAGCCCGGAAACCCTCTCCTATCTTTGTCCGGGGGCTAATACCGGCTTTTTGCGAGGTCGGGGAATTATCGATCGCGCCTACGAAAAAATCAGCGCCAATCCTCTTAAGTAGGGTTTGCGGCAAAAAGTTTCTCGTGGGGTGTAGGGTGTAGGGTGTAGGGTTTAGGGTTTAGGGTTTTACCGATTTTCATCTGGTCATACCAGATCTGGTTATTAAAAACTGATTATTTATTCTCCGTTTGGCATGAGTGCCTCTC
>NZ_JASJFE010000245.1:0-5393 GCF_030067735.1 Microcystis sp. M53598_WE2
ACTGAACAGAACTGCTCGATCGATAGATAACTGATTAATTAAAGTTTTATTACTTTTGATGGACTGGGATTAAGAGAAGTAAATTTATTCTTGATCGCTCCCTGAAAGTGAGAAGAAATAGTTTTAATAAACAAAGAGTTTTCCACTTGGCAAAAATCCTCTGGGGGCAATACACATGGAAGTTATAACCGAGACAATTAACCCAACTTCGATCGAACGGGAACCGATCCATCTCTATAACCGAATTCAACCGCACGGGGTGCTTTTAGTTCTCAGCGAACCGGAGCTAAAAGTCAGCCAAACCAGCAGTAATAGCCGCAGTTTATTGGGTATTTCTCCGGGGGAAATTATCGGTAAAACCCTAGAGGAAATCTTCGATCCCTTTCAGATCGATCCTCTAAAATCAGCCATAGAAAATAACGATTTTGATGCTATCAATCCCTCCAAAATTTGGGCGCGGGTTAAAGGGGATGATTTTGCCGTCTTTGATGCTATTTTTCACCGCAACGCCGAACAAATGCTGATTTTAGAGTTAGAACCAGCTATTTCCTATGAAAACATTCCTTTCCTGAGTTTCTATCACCTAGCCAAAACTTCGATCGATAAACTTGAAGCCACCCGTAGCCTGAAAGATTTCTGTAATATCATCGTTAAAGAAGTGCGAAAAATGACAGGATTCGATCGAGTTATGTTATACAAATTCGACGAAGAAGATAACGGTGATGTGATAGCAGAAGACAAAATAGAGCAACTAGAACCCTATCTCGGTTTACGTTATCCCGCTTCCGATATCCCTCTCCCGGCACGAAATTTATTAAGTGCTAATTGGATTCGACAGATTCCCGATGCTACCTCTGAACCCGTCGATCTAGTGCCTAGTCTTCATCCCGAAACCCAACAACCCTTAAATTTAACCCTGTCCAGTCTTAGAAGTGCTTCTCCCTGTCATTTAGAATACCTGCATAATATGGGAGTGGGAGCATCTCTAACCATTTCTCTGATTGAAAATAAACGTCTCTGGGGCATTATTGCCTGTCATCACCGCACCCCTAAATATGTACCCTACGAACTCCGTAAAGCTTGTGAGTTCTTAGGAAGAGTGATTTTCTCGGAAATATCGGCACGGGAAGAAACCGAGGATTATGACTATCGAGTAAAATTAAACTTTGTGCAATCGCAATTAATCGATTATATGGCTGAAGCTAATAACTTTATTGATGGATTAATTGCCCATAAACCGAATCTGCTCGATCTAACTAAAGCCACGGGAGCCGCTATTTGTTTAGGCGGCAATTATACCTTAATTGGAGTAACACCGAGCGAAGAAGAACTAAATTATCTGATTACTTGGCTAGAAAAAAACGTCCATGAAGATGTTTACTATACCAATTCCTTACCGCGAATTTATGCCGATGCGGGTAAGTTTAAAGACATTGCCAGTGGTTTACTAGCAATTCCCATTTCTAAACGTAATTATCTCCTCTGGTTTCGTCCGGAAGTAATTCAAACCGTGAACTGGGGTGGTGATCCGGGTAAAGCGATGGAAACGACTGCCATAGATGGTGATATTCGTCTCTGTCCGCGTAAATCTTTCTCCCTCTGGAAAGAAACCGTTCGCCTCAAATCTTTACCCTGGAAAGCAGTAGAAATCAACGCCGCACTAGAATTACGAAAAGCGATCGTCAATATCATCTTAAAACAAGCGGATGAGTTGGCACGTTTAGCGCGGGATTTGGAACTATCAAACGCCGAATTAAAAAAATTCGCCTACGTCGCCTCCCACGATTTACAGGAACCCCTCAATCAAGTCGCCAACTATGTGCAGTTGCTAGAAATGCGCTACACCGAAGAACTGGACGAAGATGCTAAAGAATTTATTACTTTTGCCGTCGAAGGTGTCAGTTTGATGCAAACATTAATAGATGATGTGCTGGCTTACTCGAAAGTGGATATGCAGGCGGTAGAGTTTAATACCATCGATGCTAATCTGGCACTGGAAAAAGCTCTCGCTAACCTGAAAGGGAGAATTCAGGAAAGTCAAGCTATAATCACCGTTGATCCTTTGCCAATTGTCATGGCAGATAAAACCCAGTTAATGCAATTGTTCCAAAATCTCATCGGTAATGCCATTAAATTCCGGGGAAAAGCAACTCCCACTATTCATATTGCTGCCCAACGTCAAGAGGAGGAATGGCTGTTCTCTGTCACCGATAATGGAATTGGTATCGATCCCCGATTTTCCGAACGTATTTTCGTGATTTTCCAACGACTACACACCCGCGACGAGTACCCCGGCACAGGTATGGGTTTAGCGATTTGTAAGAAAATTATCGAGTGTCATCGCGGACGAATTTGGGTAGAATCCCAATTAGGTAAAGGAGCGGTTTTCTATTTTACAATTCCCCTAGGAGGTGACGAGCGTGAGCGCTGGCGAGGACGTGCCACACAAAATTATCTTATTAGTGGAGGACAGCAAAGCTGATATTCGCCTCATCCAAGAGGCATTAAAAACTAGCACCGTCCCGCACGAATTAGTTATCGTTAGGGATGGTGTCAACGCCATGGATTATCTGCGTCGAGAAGGGGAGTATCTCGATTCTCCCCGTCCTAATCTGATTCTTCTCGATCTGAATTTACCAAGAAAAGACGGACGGGAGGTATTAGCGGAAATCAAAAACGATCCCAGTTTAAAAAGAATTCCTGTGGTGGTTTTAACCACTTCTCGCAACGAGGAGGATATTTTTTATAGCTATGAACTGCACGTTAATTGTTATATAACCAAGTCACGCAATCTCAACGATTTGTTCAAAATTGTCAAAAATATCGAGGCTTTTTGGTTAGAAACCGCTACTTTACCCGGGGAGTGAATCATTATCAGTGATCAGTTATCAGTGATCAGTTATCAGTTATCAGTTATCAGGAGTCGGTCGTCAGCAGGCAGGAGGCAGGAGGCAGGAGGCAGGAGGCAGCTTTATTCTCCCCACACCCTACACCCTATACCCTACACCCCACACCCCACACCCTACACCCCACACCCCACTTCCTAACCTCCCAAATCCCTACCCTCCCAAATCTCTTTAACTCTTGATTAAAAAATGGGACTCTCGCAGGATATAAAAGTTCTTTTAATCGAGGATAATTTAGCCGAAGCTCGATTATTAAAGGAAATTCTTAAGGGTAATGAAAAAAAAGAATTTCATCTGGTTAATGTGTCAAGATTATCCGAGGCAATTTCTCTGTTACAACAAACAAATTTTGATGTAATTTTATTAGATCTAACTTTACCAGATAGTCAGGGTTTGCAATCCTTAGCTCCCCTTTTGATTAAGGCTCCGAAATTGCCGATCGTGGTTTTAACTAATACTAATGATGATAATTTGGCCTTGCAAGCACTGCGTCAGGGAGCGCAGGATTATTTAATTAAAAGAGAAGTAAGTTTAGAAATTTTAACTCGATCGCTATGTTATGCGATCGAGCGAAAACAGATGGAGGAAGCTTTACGAGAATCGAACGAAGCTTTAAAAATGAGCGTGATTGAACGCACTAATCAACTGGAAAAAGCTCAGGAATTAAATCAGTTAAAAACTGAATTTGTTTCCATGTTATCCCACGATTTTCGCAATCCTTTAAATAAAATTTTACTCTCGGCTGGATTATTAGAAGAAAGTCGCGATCGGTTGACAAAAGATCAGCAAGTTAGCTATTTTCGCATGATTCGATCAGCCATTAAAGACATGGATCAATTGCTCACAGAAGTGTTATTAATTGGCCGGGCCGATTCCGGGAGATTATACTGTCAATTTGATCCGGTGGATTTACTGGATTATTGTCAGAAATTGGTAGAATCTTTTACGGTTAAGCCAGAGCCGCAATTAGCAATTATTTTCCAAATTGAGGGCAGCTTAGAAAGAGGACTTTGGGATATAAATTTAATTAAACATATCTTGACAAATTTACTGGGAAATGCTCTCAAATATTCACCACAAGGAAACCCCGTAGAATTTAAGATTATTGTCGAATCGGAGCAGGTAGTCTTTAAAATTATCGATCGAGGAATTGGTATTCCCAGCAAAGATAAAGAAAATTTATTTAAACCTTTTTATCGCGGTAGCAATGTCGATAATATTCAAGGAACGGGATTAGGATTAGCCATTGTCGGACGCTGTGTGGAAGCGCACAAAGGACAAATTTACCTGGAAAGTGAGGAAGGAAAAGGCACAAAGATCACGGTGATTTTACCGATTATTACCGACATTGAACACCTAAATTGAGATGAACAATAGGGTGAGATCACAATTTTTTTCTGCTGCCCTCGCTCCCTATCTACCTATTTCTTGGATCAAGGGAACGAACGACAAAAATACCGATGGCTTTGTCCACTTTAGTGATATATTTTTCTAGGTCTTTAGCAATGGTAACTTGACCAGCAGGAGAGGCATGAATTAAGCCAATTTTGCCATCGGCAAAGCGATAAACTAGACCGGTATGGGTGGTATCTAAACCGGCGATATTAGTCACGACACCGATAATATCGCCAGCTTGCAGTTGTGGATAAATATCTTTAATCTTAGCGGTGGGAATATAGGTTAAGGATAAGCTTTCTAATTGCCGTTCTAACTGTTGAATACAATCGTAATTACTTTGAGTTTTTAACTGGGGATATAGATGGCGGTTTTTGCTGATAAAGTTGAGCTTTTTGTCAAGAGTAATTCCTCCTAATTTGTGAGTAAGATTTTCTAGATTGCCTCGTTTTTGGTTGTCATTAATCCAATCGGAAAAGTAATGCAGGCGACTACAATAACCGTCGAGAATACCGTGGCGATAACGCTGATTTAAAACCTGCTGACTAAAAGCAGAATACTGATAATTTTTTAAAGCAAAATTGTGACTCAAAGCGAGAACTGTTTCCACAAAGAGGACACAATCAAACTCTTTTAAAGAGATAAATAATTTTTCTGTAGGAGAGCGATCGAGTAATCCTGCTTGATATTTTGCTCCTAAAAATTGAGCGGCGATATTCTGGATTATATCAGCCATGGCTAGGCGATCGAGTTGTGTATTTTGGGCGTACTGCACCAGTTTTTGATAATTAGGATCGCTGACTTCTTGAACAAGAATAGTTTCCGATCGAGCTATACTCAAGGGAATTAAAACAGGATTAATTAATAAATAGGGTAAAGTTATCCAATTAAAAAACATTGTCGATCGATTACTGAAAATAATAGGGTTTATCACCGACTAATACACATTAACTATCGGAGTTATCAACTGTTAAAATCTGCCAGTATTAGTTATTATTGCTTCATGTATTTTACTATTTATTCTACATAAAATTATTGTCGATATCCTCAAGTTATTGAGGACGTTTAACCCCACCACGACGTTTAACTTGA
>NZ_JASJFE010000872.1:0-12698 GCF_030067735.1 Microcystis sp. M53598_WE2
CTATTATATAACACAAGCAGTAGATTTAGAACATAAAAAGATCCTTTCCTAACTTAAATTTCTGTACATAACTAAAAATATATAAATTTGAGTGCTTAACAGTGATATACTGCCAGAGGAAAAAATGACGTTTTAATTAGTCTGCGTGAATAGCCAATCCTCGACGATCATAGAACAGGTTAGAGTCCTTGACCCCCTGACACAAACCGATCGCATTGCCGATGTCTGGATTGAGGAGGGGGTAATTAAAGCGATCGAATCTCAGCTTCCCCCAAGAGAAAACAGTAACTATATTTCCGGTCAAAACTGTATTTTTGCTCCCGGATTAGTCGATCTCTACAGTCATTCTGGGGAACCCGGCCACGAGGACCGAGAAACCCTCGCATCTCTGATCGAAGCTGCCACGGCCGGAGGTTGCACCCGGGTGGCAATTCTGCCCAATACTCTCCCTCCCCTCGATCACCCCGCACTTATTAGCACATTACAGCAAAAAAGTCAAGGGTTTTTTGACTCAAAATCGACTCGTCTGCATTTTTGGGCAAGTCTCACCCTGGGAAGACAAGGGCAAAAAATGACGGAATTAGCCGATTTAATGCCTGTAGCGGTGGGTTTTACCGATAATCGCAGTCTGGAAGATTTGGGACTGTTGCGGCGCTTATTGGAATACCTAAAACCCTTCGGTAAAAATATCGCCCTTTCCCCCGTAAATCAGCAATTAAAGGGTAATGGAGTCATGCGTGAGGGAGAAACCTCGATTCGCTTCGGTTTACCAGGAGATCCTGCTATTTCCGAAACCACTGCTTTAGCCACAATTTTAGAAATCGTCGGCGAAATTAATACACCTGTTCACCTAATGCGAATTTCTACCCGTCGAGGAGTGGAATTAATTCGCGAGGCAAAAATGCGGGGATTGCCGATAACCGCTAGTGTGACGTGGTTGCATCTGCTCTTAAATACAGGATCGATCGCCAGCTATCATCCCAGTTTACACCTCGCTCCCCCCTTGGGCAACGAAAGCGATCGCAAGGCGTTAATTGCGGCAATTAAGGAGGGAATTATCGATGCAATCGCGATCGATCATCGTCCCTATACCTACGAAGAAAAAACCGTCTCTTTTGCAGAAGCACCCACCGGCGCGATCGGGTTAGAATTAGCTTTACCGCTACTCTGGGAAAAATTAGTAATAACCGGGCAATTATCAGCTTTACAATTATGGCAAGCGCTTAGTCTCAATCCCTGTCGTTGTTTACAACAAAAACCGGCATCTCTCAACCCCGGTAATCCCGCAGAAGCAATTCTTTTTCATCCCCAAGCAAGCTGGAAAGTAACAGCAAATAATCTTCACTCCCTCAGTCACAATACTTTCTGGTTAAATCAAACAATTACGGGAAAAGTCTTAGAAATGTGGAATTTTTAAAAGGTGGCCAATTTCTATCTTGAGACTCTCCTAGTTTTTTGGATAATGATCAGCTAGAATTCTAGAGAAAACTAGAGTAAGGCCATGGAAAAAGAACTGGTATCGGAAAAGCGCGGTTATCTACTTCGCACGGTGGCAGAAGCTAAAGAAATTGTCCTTAATTGGTTGCGAGAAATAAATTTAGTTAATGCGATTAAATTAGGTTTACCAGAAGTGGATGACAGATATCATATTTGGCGAATTCCTTTATGTAATGAACAGAAAAAAACCGTTGGGGAAGTGGTGATCGATGCCTACACCACCGAAATTTTAGCCGATAGGACAACCCGGACTGAAATTATTATCGCTCGTCTGTTAAAACAGGATGAATCTAAATTAGAAACCCGCAAGAAAACCAAAAAAGAATACAAGCTTTCCTCTCTGAGAAATACCATCGGATTTGGTGATTGTGGCGAACTTTTGGAGGAAATGCCAGCAGAAAGTGTTGATTTAATCTTTACCTCACCACCCTATTTTAATGCTCGCCCAGAATATTCGGAATTTGAAGAATACGAAACCTATCTATTGAAGCTGCGACAGGTGATCAGAAAATGTCATCGAGTTTTGAGTGAAGGACGTTTTTTTGTCATTAATATTTCTCCCGTGCTGTTGCGTCGTGCTTCCCGTAATCAAGCTTCTAAACGTATTGCTGTCCCCTTTGATTTGCATCGAATTTTTGTTGAGGAAGGTTACGATTTTATTGATGATATTATTTGGCTAAAACCAGAGGGAGCAGGGTGGGCAACTGGTAGAGGGCGCAGATTTGCCGCCGATCGCAATCCTCTCCAATACAAAACTGTGCCGGTGACTGAATACGTTTTAGTCTATCGTAAACACACGGATTTACTCATCGATTGGCATATTCGTAATCATCCCGATCAAGAAGTAGTAAAAGCCTCAAAAATTGCCGATGGTTATGAACGCACTAATGTCTGGAAAATTAACCCAGTCACTAACTCAAAACATCCCGCCGCTTTTCCCGTAGAATTGGCAGAAAAAGTGATTACCTATTACTCTTTTAAAGGCGATGTGGTTTTAGATCCCTTTGCTGGTTCAGGAACCGTGGGACTAGCGGCCGCTTCTTTAGATAGACGTTTTGTTTTATTCGAGAGTAATTTTAATTATATTGAACTGATACGAAAGCTAATTACTGAAGGCAATAAGACTGATTTAGACTCAGTTATTTGGCTTAATTGTCCGTTAGAAAACTAACAATGAGCGAGGTAAACACCATGACAGCCGGTAAAAGTCACGCTTATTTTACTCCAAAAGACTATCTGGAAATAGAGAAAATTAGTCCCATTAAACATGAATATATGCAAGGGCAAATCTTGGCGATGGCGGGGGCCAGTAAAGCCCATGTTATCATCACAGGTAATCTTTCGGCTCAATTAATTAATCATTTACGGGGTAGTGGTTGTCTTGCCTACGCTACCGATATGAAAGTGCGTCTCCCTAGCTTAAATATCTTCTATTATCCCGATTTTGCCATTACTTGTGACCAACGGGATCGAGTTTCCCAGGAAGATTTTATCCTGCATCCGCGAGTGATTATCGAGGTTTTATCCGACTCTACGGCAGCCTTTGATAGAGGCGATAAATTTGCCGATTATCAAACTATCCCTGAATTAGAGGAATATCTACTTATCGAGCAAAAACAAGTCCTAATCGAACAATATCAACGTCAATCTAATAACCTCTGGATTCCCCATATTTATCACGCGGGAGATTTAATCACTATTAACTGTATTAACTTTTCTTGTCCGATAGAAACTCTTTATCAAAACCTAGAAATTCTTAGCTAGAATCTTCACCGTAAAAATAAATAGTAAAATGGGGTCAGGTACTAGGATAAATTTCCCCTATTTCCTAACCCCCCAACAACTTAGATAATTAACCCCTTTGTCGAGTATTAATCACCTCACCGGCTGCATTAACTAACTCTAGCTGTAGCGGCATTTGTCCCATAGCGTGAGTGGAACAACTTAAACAGGGATCATAGCAACGAATACCCGCTTCCACCCGGTTTAACATCGCTTCGGGAATTTCGCCACCATGGATATAATGTTGGGCGATTTGTTTCACCGTTTGATTCATGGCTAAATTATTATTACCCGTGGCAATAATCAAATTCACCGTTTCAATCAAACCATTTTCATCCACTTTATAATCATGGAATAAAGTACCCCGGGGCGCTTCACTAACTCCCACCCCTTGCAGATTATTAATTCCCGCTTCGGCCCGGCAGCGTGGAGAAACTATATCGGGATCGTCGATTAAAAGTTCGATACGCTCTAAACAGCCTAAAATCTCCACTAATCGGGCATAATGATAGTAAAAAGAAGAGGTTGCTACACCACCGACCCGATGGCGATATTCCCGTAACTCGATATCCGCTCCCTCCGTGCCAAAATGGGAACAAACATTTAAGCGCGCCAACGGACCAACCCGATAGATACCGTTGGGATAACCGAGGGGTTTATAGTAGGGAAACTTTAAATAAGACCATTTTTCTACTGATTCGCCGATATAATCGCGATAATTGTCTTCGCTGAGGTTATCGGCCACAATATTGCCTTGACTATCGGTAAAACGAATATGACCGCCGTAGTGTTCCCACTCGTCCCGTTTACCGACCAATCCCATAAACAGGGAAGGGAAATTACCAAAAGCGGCGATTTCTGTGGTTAAATTGTCTAGAAGTCCTTTAAATAGGTTTAAGGCCGTGTAAAGAGTCGCTTTAGACTCCGGCAGTCGTTCTTTAATCCATTGTCGCCCTTCTTCGCTCAGGGGAGAACGCACACCTCCCGGGACAGACCAAGCGGGGTGAATTTTTTTTGCTCCCAAAAGTTCAATAACTTTCTGTCCAAATTGACGTAAACGGATGCCCGCTCGCGCTAGGTCGGGATCGGCGGCGATTAAACCGAAAATATTCCGTTTAGCGGCGTCACTTTCCCAACCAAGCAGAAAATCGGGACTGCTAAGATGGAAAAAGCTTAAAGCATGGGATTGGGTTAACTGTCCCAAATTCATCAAGCGCCGCAGTTTTTCCCCCGCGGGGGGGATTTGCACCGCTAGAATTTTATCACCAGTTTTGGCGGCACAAAGTAGGTGACTAACGGGGCAAATGCCGCAAATTCGGGCAGTAATTCCCGCCATCTCCCACATCGGCCGTCCCTCGCAGAATTTCTCGAAACCGCGATACTCGACCACATGAAAACGCACGTCATCCACTTCCCCCCCATCGTCAAGGAAAATCGAGATCTTGGCATGGCCTTCGATCCGGGTGACGGGATCGATAACGACGGTTTTAGTCATAGTAAGTCCTCATTGTTCAGGAGTTCCACAGAACGGTATTGTGGAGAGTGCGATCGAGCTTGGTTTAGACGATAATTTATCCCGATCTCCGCCCTGCTGTCTCTATGATAGTTATTACCCCCCTAGCAATCCTAATTTTTATAACAATTTTTCCCGATTCTCAATCGCAGCTAATTTGGCATTTTGTAGCAAATACTACAGAAAATAGTTCGGAAATCCGCAATGATTATCTCTCCCTTTGCTGGTGTTGATCGGTCATTATATATATAGAAGTCGGTTCTCGTCTGTTAGTTTTCAGCCTGGTTCTGCTTTGCTCTCAAAGCTGAGGGCGAAAGGGTCGAAAGTCGGCCAGATTGTTTACAGCTAATCGGGAAAATAACCTTTTTGTCCTGTAATCTTACCTAACAGTATCAGCGGCACTGCCGAGGATTCAGGAAAAAGCGACCCAAAAACAAGCGATTGTAGTTGATAGTCCTACACTATAATACTTTTGTTCTGGATGTTGAGAAAAAAGCATAAACTTAACATCATACCAAAGAATGAATTAACTTTGAACCTTTAGGGGATTGCCCGCGTCTAAAAGCGCAGGATACAATCAAAGAAATTCCGATCAAACTCATACCGACTTCAGATAAGCCAGACTCACCCGCGAGTCGGAATAGTAACAGACTTTTTCTGTGTCAAGGAGTCACCACCAAACCAATGCCCACCGCAAAAACCAACCAAACTCAATCACAGCCCACCCTCAATGCCGATATGGTGCGTACCTATCTGCACGAAATTGGGCGAGTTCCCCTCCTAACTCACGAACAAGAAATTATTTACGGCAAACAAGTCCAACGGATGATGAGCCTGTTAGAAGCGAAAGAAGCACTATCGAAGCAATTAGGACGGGAACCAGATCGCTTGGAGTGGGCGGATTCGGTGAATTTAAGCGAAAATGAACTGGATCGCGCCTTGAAAACCGGCGATCGAGCTAAACGGAAAATGATTGAAGCTAACCTCCGCTTGGTGGTTGCGATCGCCAAAAAATATCAAAAGCGGAACATGGAATTCCTAGATCTAATTCAAGAGGGTAGTCTGGGATTAGAAAGAGGTGTAGAGAAATTTGATCCCACCAAAGGTTATAAATTTTCTACCTATGCTTACTGGTGGATTCGACAAGCGATTACCCGTGCGATCGCTCAACAGGCCCGCACCATTCGTTTACCCATCCATATCACCGAAAAACTGAATAAAATCAAAAGAACCCAGCGCGAACTCGCCCAAAAACTGGGGAGAAGTGCCACTCCTGCCGAGATTGCCCTGGAATTAGAGCTAGAACCCGCTCAAATCCGCGAATATCTCAGTATGGCTCGTCAACCCATCTCCCTTGATGTGCGCGTCGGCGATAACCAAGATACGGAATTGTCGGAATTATTAGAAGATAGCGGAGTGTCTCCCGATACCTTCATCACCCAAGAATTATTACGGCAAGACTTAGCCAATCTCCTGGCCGAATTAACTCCCCAACAACGGGAAGTGATTACTCTCCGTTTCGGTTTAACCGATGGCAAAGAGTTATCCCTAGCCAAAATTGGTCAGAGAATGAACATCAGTCGGGAACGAGTGCGACAATTAGAACACCAGGCCCTGGCTCATTTACGCCGTCGCCGGGCCAACGTCAAGGAATATATTGTCGCTAGTTAGTAAAATTAGCCAATAATCAAAAAGGAGAGCTTGCGCTCTCTTTTTTTTGGGTTTAATTGATATAGAATCCCGATTAGTTTTCACCTGTGGCAGTTCCGTCATGACTAGAGCGACAGAAACAGCGACCCCAACACTATACGAAGAAGATTTTTATCTCTGGCTAAAAACCACGGCAGAACAATTAAAAAAAGGCCAGTTTGCCGAGGTGGATTTAGACAACTTAATTGAGGAGATTGAATCGATGGGGAGAAGTGAAAGACACGCGCTCAAAAGTCTTTTAACTCGTCTCCTAGAACATTTACTCAAATTAACTTACTGGCAATCGGAAAGAGACCGGAATGGCAATCATTGGAATGGAGAAATCAATAATTTTCGGGCAGAAATTCAAGATTTACTGGAGGATAGCCCTAGTTTAAAGCCCTATCTTCGGGAGATTTTTGAGCCATCCTACCATACAGCTTTAGAGACCGTCCGGAAAAAAATGGGTTTATCCCCCGGCGGTTTACCGAGTCAGATAATTTTTAATCTCGAACAGGTTTTAGATCATCAATGGCTGCCGATCGATTGGGAATAAACTATTGACTATCTAAATCACTCCTTGATCGCTAAACAGTCATCAGTGAACTAAAAACTCAAATCTGAAAACTCAAATCTGAAAACTCAAATCTGAAAACTGATCACTGATCTGGTTTTACTCAAGCAACTTCTTCAGCAGGGCATCCACTTCCTCCAGGCCGGATTGATTATTTTTCAGCACATAAACCGCTCGCGCTTGCTTAAAAGCTTCCTCCGCTTCTCTTTTTCGTCCCCGGCCCGCGTAGGCCCGACCGAGATTAAGATAGACATCGGCGTTATTGGGGGCAATTTCGGCCAAATCTTGATAGGCGATAATTGCTGCAAGATAATCTTTTCTGGCCAGATGGATGCGACCGATTCCCGCTTGTGCTTCCAAAGATTGGGGTTGCAGGAAAACAGCCCGACGATAAAAGGGGAGAGCCTCGTCAAAACGCTCTTGTTTTTCGAGTAAAATCCCTATTTTTAGCTGAATTAAAAAATTTCCTGCACTTTGTCGCTCTATTTCCTTTAAAATTTGGGTTCCACCATTTAAATCGCCCTGTTTGAGCAAAAGGCTGGCCAGTTGCAATCTTAATTCACTATTGTTAGGGAATCTTTGCAGGGATTTTTGGAGAAAATCGAGGGCTTCGCTGCTTTTATTCTGTTCGATCAAGGCTTTACCCATGATTTCGTGGGCTTGCTGATTATTGGGGTCGAGAGCTAAAACCCATTGGTAAACTTCGCCCGCTTTAGCATAGTTTTTTTGGCGTAATAACACCACCCCTAAACCGAGGTAGTGTTGGACGTTTTTCGGTTCTATTTGGATAGCGTAGTAGTAAGCGGTGGCTGCATTGTCATAATCACCGATATTAGCCAAACTATAACCGAGAGCATGGAAAAAGTCGGGATTACTCGGATCGAGACTTAAAGCTTTTTGGTATGCTTGGGCGGCGGCGTTATAATCCCCTTGCCGCGTTTGTAAAAAGCCAATCCCAGAGAAAATTTTGGCATTATTGCCATCAAGGGCGGCAGCCCGCTCGTAAATGGCTATAGCTTCCCCATAATTGCCATTTTTGACCAATTGCCGCGCTTGACGCAGTAGTTCGTTAACCTGTGAATCCTTGCTCACGATTGCCCCCGCCGGATTATCAGCGATCGCAATTGAGGCAGAGAAACAGCCCCCCGCGAGAAGACCGACGAGCAAGATTAAACGGGTAAATTGTTTCATCGCTTTACCTTTGTTAACGATTCTTAATTAAAGTTTATTGTAAATGGTATTGACAAAAATCAACTATTCTGCATCACCCTTGGACGAGATTATTGCGGGCCTCTTGGGCGACTTGGGCGCTTTTGTCGCCGGTTAACTGGGTCAAAACAGCGATCGCATCTTGCCCCCCTAAGCGGCCTAAAGCTTGAGCGAGACGATAGCGCAGTTGCCAGTCATCATCACTAGCCAAGGGAACGAGTAAAGAGACGGCGCGAGGGTCGCCTAGTTCCCCGAAAGCACTAACGGCGGCCGTTTTTACCAATTCATTATCAGAGTTAAGGGCGATTTCGAGCAGTTCAAAGCCCCGGGGTTCCCCCAATTCGCCCAAAGCTGCCACAATGCTAAATTGAATTAACCAGTCGCAGGATTGTTGATAGACGGCCACCAGATCATCGTAGGCTGCCGTTAATTTTAACCCCCCGATCGCATCGGCCGCGGCCGCTTTCACGTCTGCTTCGGGATCATGCAACAAGCGATCGCGTAGAATAGTTAAGGCCAGATCAGGATTCTGACGACCGAGGATATCTAGCTGACTTACCGCCGAATAACGCACCCTAGCGTTACTATCGTTAATTAAAGGCTGTAACATCTCGAAGGCGATTTCTGAGGCTAAATAACGCAGTTGATTAACTCCCGATAAGCGATCGCCATAATCATCGGAATCGAGCAGCCGTTGCACGGATTCAGGGGAATAATTCATAATTTGATGACACCCTTAACAATTGGACTGGTATTAATTGTCCCATGAATAGTTATCGACTCCTGACTATTTTGATCATGTTTAGTTCCCCGGTTTTTTGGGGCTGTAGTCCTCCCGCTCCCCTTAAAAAAGAACCTACGGCCGAGATGCTTGTTCCTCCTTCTCCCAGTCCGATTATTTCCGCATCAGACATTAAAGCTGCTAATCGTTATCGTCAATTGGGATTACAGTATCGTCAACAGGGAGATTTTATCAAAAGTATTGAAGCTTTAAAAAAATCGGTACAGTTAAACCCCAATCATCTAGACGGGAGAGTAATTTTAGGATGGACACAACACCTAGCTAAACAACCTTTAGCGGCACAAACAACCCTCGAAGAAACGATTAAAATTGCTCCCGATCATGTGGCTACTTATAATGCTTTGGGTATTGTTTATCTTGTCGGTGGTCATCTTGAAAAGGCCGTAGTTACGCATACTAAAGCCGCTAATTTAAAACCCGATAATGAAATTGCCTACTATAATTTGTCCCTCGCCTATCATCGCTTAAAAGATTTTAATTCAGCTATTACTAACGCTGAAAAAGCAGTTAAATTAGAGCCGAATAATCCCCATCCTCTTGTGGCTTTGGCAATGGTCTATTTAGATCAAGGTGATATTAAAAAAGCGCGGGATACCTACAAAAAGGCTAGGGATTTAGACGGTCGTTATCGACAAAAATGGTTTCTGGCACATCTGAAGGAAGCTGGTTTTAGTCAGGAGCAAATTAAATTAGTCGAAAAGTTACTATCTGGTTAGATTTAAAATTATTATTTCCCCTTAGGATGCCTGTCGATGTCCCAATTTTAGGAAAATAGTTTCTAAATCTTCGCGGCAAGTATAAAACTCGCTTAAGGTCAGGCCAGAAACCACTAAAGATTTCAACAATTCGGCACTATCTTCTAGGGTTCCCGTAAATTTAACTTGGAGAGTATTAGTATTAATAATTCTTTGCCAACTTTCCACAAAAACACATTGTTTAAGAGCGGTTTCTAAGGCTTCTAAATTGCCTAGAGTCGTAATCTGCAAGTATTGGCCAGCTAGACGTTGATTTAATTCTTGTAAAGAGGTGCTTTCCACTAGATAACCTAATTCCATGATGCCCACAGAACTACAAAGTTCGGCCAAATCACTAAGGACATGGGAGGAAATTAAAATAGTCATACCTGCCGATTGTAAGACTTTAATAATCTCACGAAATTGTAGGCGAGCGATCGGGTCTAATCCAGAAACCGGTTCATCGAGAAGTAAAATTAAAGGTTCATGAATAATCGTTCGGGCTAAACTTAAACGTTGTTTCATCCCCCGGGACAAAGTAGCGATCAAATTATGGCTTTTACCGGTTAATTGTACCAGTTCTAGAACCTCATAAATGCGGCGATGACGTTGGGAGCGAGGGATATGATAAAGACGGGCAAAATAATCCAGATAATTCCAGACATTTAGGTCATCGTAGAGGGGAAAATTATCGGGTAGATAACCTAAGTTTCTTTTGAGACGGGGATTACTCTCATCTCTTAAAAGACGTTCTCCGTGCAGATATATTTCTCCCGTTGTCGGTTCTTCCGCTGCCGCTAACATCCTAATTAAAGTGGTTTTTCCCGCTCCATTTGGACCGATTAACCCGTAAACTTCCCCCGCTTCAATCTGTAAATCCACTTGATTAACAGCCCCATGGCGGTCAAATTGTTTGGTTAAACCAACGGTAGCAATGGCTAATTCTGGTGTGTTCATAAAGTTTTAGTAGTGGGATTGCTGACAAACTGGCCACCACATTCTTAACATTAACGTTTGGGTTTCCCGTTATCAATTGAACCATTCTTGATGGTATGGTGAGAACCACAACTAGGACAAGGCAATACAGGCGAAGAGGTGATTTTGTTCTGTGTTAGACTGATATTTGAGTAAGTCTAACACGAACCACAAAAAGATATTGATCAGAAAACTGATCATCAAGCTAGATGTTTAAAGACTGATTGGGTTCCAATTATTTTTTTTTGTTAATGAATATTTTACACAGTTCATACCAGATAAGCAAGAGGGCTACGCCACTACCACCAAATCCTTACCTTGCGCTATTTTACCCCCGAAGGTGAATTAGTTCCCACTCCCGCAGAAGCGGCAGGCAAAGCAGAAAATCGAGTCCAACGGGAAAGGCAGAAAGCCGCAAAATTAGCGGCTAAATTGCGGGAATTGGGCATAAATCCCCGATAAAATTGCTAATTATCCGATGATTTCTGGATTTAATACGATGTATAGACGAGAATTACTGCAATTTATTGGCTCTCACGCTCTTTTTGGGGCTATTAATCCAGAATTTACTTGGAATTATCAAAATATTGACCATTGGGGCGAATTATCAAGGAATTATCGTCTCTGCACCACGGGAAAGCAACAAACACCGATCGATCTGAGTATAGTGACTGAAAAAGAGCTATACCACCCCACTTTTAATTATCGTCCTGTACCCCTAAAAATTCGCCATAACGGTCGTACAATCTTGGTTCAGACCGAAAAAGGTGGAAATATGAGGTTTCACGGCGAAAACTGGGATTTATTGCAGTTTCATTTTCATCACCCCAGCGAACATCAGATTAAAGGTCAGTCTTTCCCTCTAGAAATTCATTTAGTGCATCGAAATGGGAAGGGAAATTTAGCAGTTGTGGGTATCTTAGCCGAAATCGGCGCAAATAATCCCTATTTACAAACGATTTGGGATTATTTGCCCCGAGAACCTTCTCCTGAAATGATTATCCCCGATACTTGGGTCAATGTCGGGCTTTTACTGCCAGAAAATAGCGATTTTTATGAATATCGCGGGTCTTTGTCCACTCCTCCCTGTAGCGAGGATGTTCTCTGGTTAGTCTGGCAAAATACGATCAAAATTTCTCCCCAACAACTGCAACAATTGGCTGAGATTTTTCCGAGTAATGCGAGGAATATTCAACCCTTAAACGGGCGATCAATCCTGCATTCCTAGCCGAAATTGTCGGCATTTTGGCTAATTTAGATAATTTTATTAACTTTTAGACCAACAATGGTAAATAACTCAGGAATGCGCTCAATAACTAAAGCTTCGGTGGCTGTCCAGTCACTTTCCTTAGTGGCTAAAACCCCCAGAACACTCAGAGGAACCTGTAGAAATAGGTGACTTAAGAGGAGAGCGATCGCAGCGATTACTAAACCTAAAAGCCGCCATTGGGGGAGATAGGCGGCCACGGCAGCCGCTAGAGGGGCAAAATTGTAGATTGGCCAAGTGATGAGAATTAAGAGGACGACTCCCAAAAGAGTAAGAAGACGATGGCGAGGACGTTTAAAAAGAGAGAGAATTTTTAACTGTTCGGGGGTGAGTTGACTCGGTTTTAGAGCAACCAACAAAAGACTAAAGATATCAAAAGGTTTTGTCCACTGCATCCAAAAGACGGGTATGATAGCGATCGCTCCTAGAAATAGCCATTCTAGCCAAAGAAAAGGCAAGGGATCGCCCACAGCTAAACCAATCCAAGCGATTTGTAAAAAGATTGGCAAAGCCGCTAACCCTGCCAGATGAATCCACAAAAAAGGTTCTGATTTCATAGAGGGAAGTGGGGAGATGGGGGAGTGGGGGAGCAGGGGAGTGGGGGAGTGGGGGAGTGGGGGAATTATGAATTATGAATTATGAATTATGAATTATGA
>NZ_JASJFE010000346.1:0-2137 GCF_030067735.1 Microcystis sp. M53598_WE2
AGAATTACTAGAGGCTTTAATGGCTCATATTGATGATTGCTACCGTATTCTTAAGGTTCTCCATCCTTATGATAGTTCCAATCAAGTCAAATATAATGATAAGTGGCTAGATAAGGCTAAAAATCCTGCAAAAAAAGACTTTGAAAATAATATTAAAGATTATAAAAACTTATTGTCCCCTATTGTTAATAAAATCAAGCATAATGGCGGTCAATTGCGTTCTATCGTAATTTACTCACGGGATCGCAGAATAGTCACAAAGCCGATCAGGAAAAAAATTCAAATTTTTCCCAGAGATGCTCGTATCGTAGGATATTTCTTGGAAGGAGTTCATCCTAATGGCAATATCGGACCCGATATCGAAATTCATCCGAATGGAAAATCGGCTATTTCTTTAAACCGTGATTTGCGTTATCATTTTGCCAATTTATATCGAATCGGTCGTCATTTAAAGAAAGCTATCGTAAAAACCGTACGTCACGTCGAGACAATAGACTTGCCGTATCCAGGTTCGATTCGACATACAAGTTGTCAATATGATCTAGAGTCAATCGCAGAGAAAATAAGTAATTTGCCATCTTTGTTTTATCAAAATGAATTTGACAAGGAAACTCCTGATATCCAATTCTATCGCAATCCTAAAGATACGGAGTTAATTCTAGAAACGCCTGGCCCTCGATACATGAATTGGGAGGGAGAAGTAGCAATCTCTTGTGAAATGCAGGTAGATCCTGTTTCTCGTACATATCAACTACCTTATTGGCAAAATCAGAGTAACTCCAGATCAGTAATGCGATAACTATCACCTATCACGGACAAGCGGCAATCATCAGCACAGAGGGAAGATTAACGATTTCCTGTTCTCATATTATGATCGGTGATCAGCTAGTCCGCATTCAAGTTCTAGTTGAGACAAGGTAAAACGAATATCAAATTCAGATGCACAACAGCTTACCCAATCCGCTTTTAACAGTAGGATTAACTCCTGACTCCTGACTCCTGACTCCTGACTCCTATCTCCCTGACTCCTTTAAACATTTCTTTTTTTCTCAAACCATGTTTGTAATAATTCCCCAGATTCCTTAGCTAAAATTCCCGCAATTACCGGTAAACGATGGTTAGAAAAAGGACTATCAATAAAATTAGCCACAGTGCGGATAACTCCTGTTTTCGGATCGTCAGCACCGTACACTAATAATCCTAGCCTAGCCTGAATAATTGCCCCGGCACACATGGGACAGGGTTCGAGGGTGACGTAGAGGGTACAATCATTTAAGTGCCAATTGCCTAACACTTGACTAGCGGCACGAATCGCCAGAATTTCGGCGTGAGCGGTGGGATCATGGTGTTTTTCCTTGCAATTAGCCCCTTGAGCGATTAAATGTCCCTGTTTATCCACGATAACCGCTCCCACAGGTACATCACCCCGATCCCCCGCAGTTGCCGCTAAATTTAAAGCTAACTGCATCCATTGCCGATGTTTCTCATAGGCTTTTTCATCAATAGACTTTAGATAGTCCCACATTTAGCCAGTAAATTATCTAATTTTTTCTGACCATCCAAAGCATACAAATCATCACAACCACCGATATGTTCATTATTAATAAAAATCTGTGGTACACTGCGTTTACCGTTGGACCGTTCGGCCATGGCTTGACGAGCGCTTTCATCCCCATCAATCTTGTATTCGGTGTATTTTACCCCTTTCCAACCCAGCAACCATTTAGCCCGAATACAGTAGGGACAAGTTGCCCAAGTATAAATTTCCACATTGGCCTTGATATTCTCGTTATAACGCCCAAAAAGCGAGTTAAATAGATTTAGCATCGTTCTTACTAAGTAGTTAGGTGTTAAAAACTGTCAGATGCCCCCCTTATCAAGGGGGGATTAAGGGGGGATCGACACCCCCCTTATCAAGGGGGGATTAAGGGGGGATCCATCTTCAATTTAATTATAACCAGCTACTTAGTTATTAAGGCAGAGGCAATCAGAGCAATTATCTTTTTAACTTTTTACTTTCTAACTTGACCATTATGGGAGAAATAGAAGATTTACTGGCACAAATGAAGGCAGAATACCAGAAACGGGATCAGGAAAAACCGATGCCGTCCCCTTCTTCTCGCCAAGAAAAAGAGCG
>NZ_JASJFE010000516.1:0-1318 GCF_030067735.1 Microcystis sp. M53598_WE2
AATGCGTCTGGGGCCAAGATGACGCGACGACGAATGAGCGCAGTAGCCTTCATGTTGGATATACTAACAACACCTTAGCCTGTTGTCAATGTCCCCAACAGTTAAAAACGCCTCATATTCTTCTATATTTCTGGCTTGAGGGTTGAGATATTGCCCAAAGTGTTGTGTTAAATCAATCTGCATGGTTATTGTATCCTTATTATTCTAACCCTGTTGCATAGTTTTCCATCATCTGCAAAAATTCGGGGTCAATCAATTCCTGATTAGCTTGCAGGATATTGGGTTCCTCACCCTCAGTACAAGCGAGTAACTGTTCAATTAAATTAACATAAGCTTGGGCGCGTTGTTCATCCATTGTCTGTACTGTGATTGATGTGATTATGTGATGGACTGTGATTTTTTCGAGAGAACGACTCGATGATATTTAGATAAGCTTGGGTGCGTTTTTCGTCCATAACCTTAATCCGATGCTTTTACAAAAGTTTTTTAAATTCTTCAATAGACATTCCGGCACCTTTAATAATTGTTCCCATTGTATAAGCATTAATTGGATTAGCTCTGGGAATTGTTAAGATATGCTCTCCATCAGTCATTGTAATATGTTTACCCTGTCGAACAATCCTAAATCCTGCTTTTTCAAAGGCTTTCATGGCTCGTTGATGATTAATTCCGGAAAGACTAGGCATGATTTAATTCAACTTCCACATAACAAGATTCTACACCTTGATTCAATTCCTCGGCAACTTCTAAATAAGACAGAATAGCATCTTGAATATTATTGAGAGCTTCTTCTTTTGTTGTACCTTGAGAAGCACAGCCGGGTAAACCGGGACACCAAACAGCATATCCTTCTTCTGTTTGCTTAAGACTGACTTTATACTGCATATTTTTATAATAATAATCGTTGTCAGTTATTATAGCACGGCCATCATTAATCTCTGCTTCTGCTTGTAATACTTCTAATAAAAACCCCTGATATTCCTCTATAGTTCCCGCTTGACGGTTGAGATATGTCCCCAACTGTTGCGCCATATTCCGTAGCCAAGCAACAGGATGATTATTTCCTTGTTCTTCTAACCTTTTTGTGATTGTCAAGGGCGATCGCTGCCAAATTTGTTTGATATGTTCCAAGGCAGAACCTTGGAACAAGCAAAACTAATCACTTTTCTGCACAAATAACTGTTATTACAGCAACTTCTTTGTCCAATTGATCTCCTATTGGGACTTAGACAAAAAACAAATCGAGAAAAGCCTCAACTCCAATCCCCGCTTGGGATTTACTTCGAGAAGCCCAAAATCGCTGAAACCCAGATATATC
>NZ_JASJFE010000940.1:0-3151 GCF_030067735.1 Microcystis sp. M53598_WE2
AGATAAGGCTGGCTGAATAAATCTAAAAACCTTGTTGGGTAAGACTTTTAGACCTTTTGTCAATCGAAAAGTACTGGATCTGGGAGTGATCGGGGGGAAATTTAGGCACTTTTTCCCTGAAAATTAGGTAATTGGCCAGCTCAAAACTGGTAAAACCCCACACCCCACACCCCACACCCCACACCCTGCCCCCAGGAAAACTTTTTCAGCAAACCCTAGATAATCAGTCTTTAATAACTGGATTTAGTATGAATTGGCAAGAAATAGCAGGTAATTGGGTTTTTCTCCCCCGTCGTCCCCGGGGTATCATTCACTTTTTAGGGGGGGCATTTGTGGCGGCGGCCCCGAATATTACCTATCGTTGGTTATTAGAAAGTCTTGGGAATTCAGGATACGCTATTGTTGCTACTCCCTTTGTTAATACCCTCGATCATAAATCGATCGCCCGCACAGTTTTAAACCGTTTTGATAATATTATTGAACGTCTGCGCTGGAATCATAGTCTGCCCCAAGGTTATCTCCCCATCTACGGATTGGGTCACAGTATGGGGTGTAAACTACATTTATTAATCGGTAGTCTCTACGAAGTGGAACGGGCGGGAAATATCCTCATTTCCTTTAATAATTATCCCATTCGTCGAGCTATTCCCTTTATCGAACCTTTGCAAATTGACACCACTTTTAACCTCGAATTTACCCCTTCCCCCGAAGAAACAAACGAGTTAATTTTCCAAGATTATGCCATTCGTCGCAATCTTTTAATCCGTTTTCAAGACGACACGATCGATCAATCTCTGGTATTAAATCCCCTGCTAAAAAAACGCTTTAATGATTTAATTGCCCTGCGAACTCTCCCGGGCAATCATCTCACTCCCTTGAGTCAAGATGTCAGTTGGCAAACCGGAGAAGTATTTACTCCCCTCGATGCGATCGGCCAATGGTTAAAACAGGGACTTGCCCGGGATAATTCCCGTCTCAAAGATGAGATTCTCCACTGGTTAAATCCCGTCCTTCCGGCCTCTCGTTAGCTTTCCTCTAGATTAATCCCCATTGCCCGTAATTGCGCCTCTATGCGGGCTAATTTTGCCTCAGCTTCCTGGGCCCGTTGTCGTTCCTGTTGGGCTTGCTGTTCGGCAGTCCTGGCCCTTTGTTCGGCTAATTCCGCTTTTTGCTTGATTTCTAGGGTGGTCAAAAACCGGGAGCCATCGGGATAAAAAATAGCTAACTGGGGACTCTCCAGTTGAAAACGGATCTGTAGAAGCGGACTCTGCCAATTATCGATCGCGGCAATCATCTCCAATTGATCACCCCTGCGCCACCAACCCTGTAGATAATTAGCATCGGGATCGTAGAGATAATATTCTTCTACGCCAAAACGCTGATAAAATTGCCATTTTTGGCGCATTTCCGCTTTAGTGTTGCCCGGAGAGAGAATTTCAAAGACCACCTGCGGCGCAATCTGGTTTTCTAACCATTGCTTATAGGAACCTCGATCGCCCTTGGGTCTGCCAAACACCACCATAGCATCCGGCGCTTGACAGATTTTATTATCCCCCTCGACCGGATACCACAACAGATCGCCGGCGATAAACACATGGTCATTGTCTGCGAATAAACATTCGAGATTTTCCTTAATCGTCACAATCCAGCGAAATTGTTTGGTATTATCGGCCATCGGTTTACCATCACTATCGGCATAGATAATCTCCGACTCAGAGAAAGATTGGGCTTTTACCATCGTTCTACTCCCTAGCGTACTAACTATTTAGTATAACATTAAATTCCCTGACGAAAGAGGGCAAAGGCCGAAGTATAACCGTGTAAAAAAGTGCGACCGCCCACTGGCCCGATTTCTCCATTGCCAAAGAAGCCAGCGAGGGGAACATTGGCGAAATAACGCTGAAAAAGACCCGAATCAAAGTCCGGTTTTTCGTAGAGATTTTCCCCGCGACCGAGACAGGAAAAGATCAAAGCTCCTAGTATATCTGAACTAGCGGGTTTTTCTTGGGGAAAAGCTTGCAAAAGTAATTCTAAATCTAGGGCGGAAGTCTCGGCATCGCGCAGGTGAAATTGTACCCGCTGCCCCGGACGAACCCGATCACCAATTGCGATCGCACCTTGGCGAGGATCTACTCCCAACACATTGCGAATTAAGAAATCTCCGGGCC
The DNA here is from genome assembly GCF_030067735.1 of Microcystis sp. M53598_WE2. Taxonomy (NCBI): domain Bacteria; kingdom Bacillati; phylum Cyanobacteriota; class Cyanophyceae; order Chroococcales; family Microcystaceae; genus Microcystis; species Microcystis sp. M53598_WE2. The sequence goes on from NZ_JASJFE010000940.1 coordinate 2,169, forward strand.
GCAACTGCATTTTAAACTCATCCCTAGCAATACCGATAAAAAGGGAGTGTTGCGCTAATTCTCGGTCTTTTTCCCTCAAGGAGGGGATTAAAGCCCGCAGTAGATTTAAAGGTGGTTGCGGGGTCCCATCGGCCCCTTTACCGGTCATGGAGATGATAATATTGCGTTCTCCCTCACTCACCTGATAAATCGGTCCGATGGGACGACAACCCTGGGCGACGATAGTTTCGACGATAATATTGCCAGAAAGGGCGATTCCTACGGTTCCCTGACGATAGAGATAGGTATTACGGGGTTTTTGTTGATCGTGGTAGAATAGACCCCCAGAACGTTCGATCATGCCACCACTGACTAAACCGCCGATTTTGGCCGAACTGGGGTAGGCAAAATCTAAACCCTCTAACAGATCATTGATACGACTGGAAAAAGGATCGGCTAAAAGGATAAATTGGGGATTTTTGGCCGCTTCTACCCCTAATAATTCTGTCCAACTAGAGGGGGAACTGTCGAGATCGGGCATTTCCGCCGCTTCGATATAGAAAGGCTGTACTTCCACATTGGGCAAATGGGCGACGGTGAGACTTAAAGCTGGACTCGCTTCGATTTCTCGCGCTTTTTCCCTCTCACCCATACCGACAATCCCCGCCCCACCGCAGCCGATCAGGACAGGAACAGGGAGTTTATCCAAGATTAAGGGAACTAAACGGGGATAGTCGCTGGCATAGGCAGAAGAAATAAAAATTATGGCTAAATCTGCCGATCCAACTAATTTATCTTGCACTTTTTCCACTACCTCCGTCACCGCCGCTTCTAGGGAGGGACGGGTTGATAGGGCATTAATCCACTCGATGCGATCGCTCATGTTTCTTGACCCCAAATTTGGTCTAAATGTTGACGCTCCCCGCTCTAAAGAGACGGGGATTCTTCGTTCATTGAGTCTCCGTTAGCAAGCAGGACTTCTCCAACCAACCAAGCGGGAATCT
>NZ_JASJFE010000154.1:0-1878 GCF_030067735.1 Microcystis sp. M53598_WE2
AAGCGACCTGCAGTAAGGGTTTTGTTAATTTTTTAGTATTTCTGTATGGGGGAAGTCCAGATATAATACAAACGAACGCTTGACACCGTGATTTTGAGACAAGTATTTCTAGTCAATTAAGCATAAATACTTAAAATCCCCTCAAGTGCGAGCTGCTACGCAGTGCCTTCGGCATCGCATTAACCTAAGAAAAAGCGCTTAATAAGTTGTTAAATTTCGGGAACAACATTAGCAGTATGCTGAAAATTGGCTAAAACTATTAAGATCATAGACCGAGTTTAATCTTATGCTAGAGAAAATACTATACGCTGATTCCGGCACAGGTCAAACCCAAGAAATGCTACAAGCATTAATGGATCTCCCGGCTATCCGGAAAGCGTCGATTACCATTCTCCGGGTTGTTCCCCCTCAGATTACCACCGAAGCTCTGGCCAGTAAATGGGAAGAAGGGACCCAAATGCTGACTAAAATCCTGCAAGAAGTCAAAATTGAACCGAGCAAAGTCTCCACGATTCTGCGGCAAGGAGATCCCAAAGATACCGTCTGTCAAGTTGCCGACGAAATCGGGGCTGATTTGATCCTAATGGGTTCCCGAGGACTGAAGCGACTGGAGGCAATTCTAGAAAATTCCGTCAGTCAATACGTCTTTCAACTGACTAATCACCCGATGTTATTGGTAAAAGACGATATTTACGTCAAAAAAATCAAAAAGGTGATGGTAGCTCTCGATAAGTCTAGCTCGGCTGATTTAGCTCTCGATCTGGCTATTTATCTCCTGCGAGACTATCCTTCAGCAGAGTTAATTTTGGCCCGCGTCAACCCCGACTTAAAGCCAGAATTTGCCCCCACTTCCCCCAAAGAAATGGAAGAAAACCCGATTATAGGGCCGGCAGTGGCAAAAGCGAAACGGATGAATATACCCTATCGCTGCGTGGTGACGGGGGGTAAACCGGGAGAACAACTCTGTAAACTCGTCGATGATTATAATGTCGATCTCTTACTGTTGGGTTCGCCCGATCGCCGTCCTTCCGTGGCTAAGAGTTTACCAGATCTCGATCGCCTTCTCGGTACTTCCCTTTCGGATTATGTGCGGGTTAATGTCAATTGTCCCGTCCTTTTAGCCAGAAAAGAAGGGATTTAGCCCCTATTGGGTGTAGGCAGGTAAGTCTTGACTCATTTGATTTAAGTTGCTGGCAATGGCTTTCATCGTCATAAAAGCCGAGCTAAAGGCGATTAGCTCATTTAAGGGATAACTTCGACTCTCAACCCGCAAACTCAGTAATTGCTTCTCAAGAGATTTAATTTCTTGGATGAGCAATCCTAACTTTGGTGGGTTGAGAATTACCTGGGCAGCGATCGCAGTCTGTTGTGCGATCGCTAAAATCATCAGCCATTTTTACTTTTTTGGTGAGGACGGTGGGCAGACGTTTGTGACCTTTTGCCCGTAAATATGTACCGATATTTTCCAGTTCAATTTTCAGAACTTCTCGATAAAGAAAGAGGATGGCGTTGAGGGCTTGGTTTTGGGTGGCGGCGGCAACGTTTTTATCAACGGCAAGATGGGTCAAAAAGGCTCTAATTTCTTCACCCCCCATTTCACGGGGATGTTTTTTCTGATGGAAGAGCAGATAACGCTTAATCCAGTCCAGATATGTTTGTTCGGTGCGGTAGGAGTAGTGTTTGAGGCGAATGGTTTCACGCACTACGTCTAGGAGTTTTCGGGGTGGGGGAGGGTTCATCACAGAGTACGCTAATCGGCATAACACGCTTATCGTAATATTATACGGAAAACTTCTCGCGATCACTCCATTTGAGCGTAATATACGGAAAGATTCTTAAAAAAATGCGTATTTGGCGTAATATACGGAAAATTTCCGT
>NZ_JASJFE010000169.1:0-1604 GCF_030067735.1 Microcystis sp. M53598_WE2
GATCAGGTTAGCTGATATGATTAGGGAGATGACTATCATTCCAAGGTCAATGAGCGCAAGAACGTTATTCGATAAAGTCTGGGACGCACACACGGTTAAGATTCTTCCCAGTGGACAGACACAATTATTTATCGGACTGCATCTAGTCCATGAAGTCACCAGTCCCCAAGCTTTTTCGATGCTAAGAGAAAGGGGTTTAAAAGTATTATTTCCCACACGGACTATTGCCACCGTCGATCACATCGTCCCCACCGAAAATCAGGCGCGTCCTTTCCTTGACGATTTGGCCGAGGAAATGATCCGGGCGATCGAAACTAATGTTCAAACCAATCATATTCCTTTCTATGGCATCGGTTCCGGCAATCAGGGCATAGTTCATGTGATCGCTCCCGAACAGGGCCTAACCCAACCGGGGATGACGATCGCCTGTGGTGACTCCCACACCTCCACCCACGGCGCTTTTGGTGCGATCGCTTTTGGCATCGGCACTTCCCAAGTGCGCGATGTTCTTGCTACCCAAACCCTATCCCTATCGAAATTAAAAGTGCGTCGAGTGGAGGTAAACGGCGATTTAAACCCCGGAGTCTATGCTAAAGATGTAATTCTCCATATTATCCGTCAATTGGGCGTTAAAGGCGGTGTTGGTTATGCCTACGAGTATGCTGGTAGTACAATTGAACGGATGTCCATGGAAGAAAGAATGACGATTTGTAACATGGCGATCGAAGGTGGGGCCCGATGTGGTTATATCAACCCCGATCAAATCACCTACGATTACCTCAAAGGTCGTGATTTTGCGCCTAAAGACTGGGAAAGTGCGGTTAATTGGTGGGAAAGCATTAAAAGCGATGCCGATGCGGTTTATGACGATGTGGTGGTCTTCGATGCCGGCGAAATCGAACCCACAGTTACTTGGGGGATTACTCCGGGCCAAGGAATCGGGGTTAACGAAGTCATTCCCACTCCCGAAAGTTTACCGGCCAGTGAAAGAGCGATCGCAGAGGAAGCCTATCAATACATGAAACTCACCCCCGGCGCCCCGATTAAAGGCACAAAAATCGATGTCTGCTTCGTCGGTAGCTGTACTAACGGCCGGATCAGTGATCTGCGCGAAGCGGCCAAATTTGCCCAAGGTCATCGTGTTGCCCCCCATGTGAAAGCTTTTATCGTCCCCGGTTCCGAAAGAGTCAAAAAACAGGCGGAAGCGGAAGGATTAGACCAAATTTTCCTAGCATCGGGCTTTGAATGGCGCGAGGCGGGCTGTTCCATGTGTTTAGCCATGAATCCTGATAAATTGCAGGGAGATCAGATCAGCGCTTCCTCCTCCAATCGTAACTTTAAAGGTCGTCAAGGTTCCGCTTCCGGTCGCACTTTGTTGATGAGTCCGGCGATGGTGGTAGCGGCAGCGATTAAAGGGGAAGTCACCGATCCCAGGGAGTTGTTAAATTAAATAGGGTTTGCTGAAAAAGTTTGTCAGTGGAGTCAGGAGGCAGGAGATAGGGTGATAGGGTTTTGGGGTGATAGGGTGATGAGACAGCTTCCCCACTTCTCACTCCCTTCTCCCCTTCTCCCTTCTCTACAATAATTACTCGCAACCAGAAATA
>NZ_JASJFE010000238.1:0-3244 GCF_030067735.1 Microcystis sp. M53598_WE2
AGAAATTATCTCAATTAATTGAGAAATTGCGAGTACATCGGCAATAGGTAATAGACACTAATTGCCTTCAGTAGCTAATAACTGAAAAATCTCCCCACTGCCCATCTGCAAAAAAGATTCTTTGGAGTTGTATAATCTCTAAAGGATTAGCGTACTCAAGAAAAAAATTATTTCATGCTCAGGAAAATTAGACTATCATACTTTGGCTTAATTTTAGGCAGTATTTTAACGGTTATCGGGATTATCGGTTATGCCCAAGGTAACGCCACGGTCAATTTAGCGGGGTTTTTCTACGGATTACCGTTATTATTGGGAGGTTTAGCCCTAAAAGCTTCAGAAATCAAACCTATACCCTTCAGTCAACCCACTAGCCCCGAAATCTTGCAATTGCGCCAACAACAGGCTACTGTCACCCAAACCAAACTTCGCAACGATGTCACCCGCTATCGCTACGGACAGGAAGTGCATCTGGATGAAGCCCTAGAAAAGCTGGGATTAAGCCCCACGGACGAGGAAAGACCGACTTTAGTGGCAATTCGTGAAACTGCTGTTGATTTCGCCTATTGTCTCACCCTAGAATTTGAATCGCCCCTTTTACCCCTAGAAAAGTGGCTGGCAAAACAAGAAAAAATCGAAAGATACTTTGGACCAGGAATTAGAGCCGAAATTAAGCAAGTTGACGAGGAAAAAATTGATTTAGCCCTAATTACTACCCCTAACGCCTAAATGCTCACGCCTATTCAGTATGGCTTCCTAGTAATCGCTGCCGTGGCTGCCGGCTTAATTAATGCTCTTGCCGGTGGCGGTAGTCTGATTACTTTTCCGACGCTGATGGCGGTGGGTATCCCACCGGTAATGGCAAATGTGACTAATACCGTCGCTTTATGCCCGGGTTATCTGGGGGCAACTCTCGCCCAAAAAAAAGACCTGCACGGGCAACAAAAACGGATTCAGTTATTGCTACCATCGGCAGTTATTGGCGGCATTATCGGTGGTATTTTGCTGTTAAATAGCAGCGATCAAGTGTTTGACCGACTGATTCCTTTTCTGATTCTTTTAGCGGCGGCTTTATTGGCTTTTCAAGATACTTTACGCTCTTGTTTGCAGCGGCGACAGGGGGACAAAAAGGGCAATATACCGGAAATTTGGGCGTTTTTACCCATCGCTCTCGCTTCAATTTATGGTGGTTATTTTGGAGCGGGTTTAGGTGTGATCGAGTTGGCAATTTTGGGCTTATTTCTCAAGGATAATCTCACGAGATTAAATGCTTTAAAACAGTTGCTTTCTTTGGTGGTTAACGTGGCGGCATCTTGGTTTTTTCTCTTTTCTAATCAGGTATATTGGTCGGCGGCGATAGTGGTAGCAATTGGTTCTTTAATTGGGGGTTTATTGGGGGGAAAACTAGCTAGAATTATCTCTCCTAGTTATCTGCGCTGGACTGTGGTAATTCTGAGTATTATTACCGCTACAGTTTATTTTCTTCGTTAACAAAATGTTTGTCAATCAGGTGTTTTATTGATGGAGATTGATAGATTTTTCCCTAGTTCTCATACCTGTTCTAATTGTCTCTATCATACCAAATCCGCCAGGTGGGCGTAAGTCTATCTTCAGGCATTCTCGACCAGCGGGTAGTTCACCCTAAAAAGATTGTCCCACTTCTAAGACTTTCGTTTGCCCGTTGCGAGACAAAATAACCTGTTGACTACCAACTTCCACTAAAGTCCAACCGTTGATAAATTCCCCCGGAGAAATACGCATAGTTATCCCCTTATTATCAAATAAAGCTGAAGATCGATCGCCTAAATCCATCACCCCCACCAGGGTATTTTTCACCTGATTATTAGTGGGAATAACCGCTGCCAACGGCCGATTCACTTGGGGGGCAGCCGGTAATGGTGGCGCGGAAATGTCGGGATTTGCGGGTGTAACTGGGGCAATTTTGGCAGCAGTTTCAGGGGTTTGGGGATAAACGGGAACGTAAATTCTTTCTATGATCTGGGGAGTATTATTAACCGGTAAATTAGCGGGGGGTGGTGGTGGAACCGTGGCTACCGGAGAAGGGTTATTTTGGGGATCAGGATCAGGATCGGGGGATGAAGTTTGACCTTGGCGATCGATAATAGCCAGGGATGATTGCAGATAGGCGATAAATTTTTGCTCTTCCTGGGAAATCGTGCCATTTTGAGAGACCGGCGCATTTTTTTGACTGATTAGCCATGCCACTACCCAACCTAGATAGACGCAAGCAATGACAAAAATAACTTTATCTAGGGGCATTCTCGGATTTTCTTCATGGCCCGCTGCCATATTTTTTGCACTCCTCGATCGCTGCTGTCGTTTCGATTTTAACAGGATAGCGCATTGCCAAAAACAATTTTTAAATTTCCCCAAATCCCCCTAGGGGGGATATAGTAGAGAGAGAATGATGTATCTTAATATAAGTGAAGTTTTGTAACAATTCTGAAATCCTTTGCTCAACTCTACCCTAGTCCCCAGCAATCCCGATCGCCTGAAACCCCTAGTCCCTAACTGGGAAAAATGTCAATCCGTCTTTTGGACAGCAGCATTTCTGGTATCAGTCCCCGTGTTCCTGCAAGCGCCCCTAGTGCGCTACTATCCCGAAATTAGCCTAGGTTTAACCGTTTTCTGGGTCGGGTTAGGGATTTGGCTGCTCAAACAAGCAAAAATCAGTCTTTGGGGAGATTTACTTTTGGGCTTTAGTTGGAGTTGGTTAGCAGGTTCTCTGTACTGGGGTTGGTGGCGTTGGGAACCCTTGATCCATATTCCCATGGAAGCGATCGGGCTGCCCTTTGTTCTCTGGGGATTATGCAAAGGTCGCCGCAAAGTGGGCAATCTTTTCTATCTTGGTTCTTTGTTAGGAACCGCCATCACCGATGTATATTTCTATCTGACGGGACTAATTCCCTACTGGCGACAATTAATGACCGTGGAACTAGATCCCAACCTAGTATCGCCGATATTTCATAACGCCTTAGCCCAAATTCAGACCCCCTGGGGCATCAGTTGGGCGATCGTGCTGCTCAACCTGCTCCTAGCGATCGGTATCTATCCTTTGCAAAAACGGGTATGCCATTGGTGGGCATTTAGCGGAGCCGTATTGAGTACAATTTTAGTCGATGGTTTATTTTGGATTACCGCTTCTCTGGCCTAAGGGTTATAGCTAGTGCTTGCTGAATAATGGTAAAACCCTTTTAAAATAAGGCTTTTGACCTGTTAAAATCCG
>NZ_JASJFE010000709.1:0-10283 GCF_030067735.1 Microcystis sp. M53598_WE2
ACGTCTGGGTTATCCCACGCAAAAACCGGAGGCATTGTTAGAAAGAATAATCAAAGCAAGTAGCAATAAAGGAGATGTAATTTTAGATGCCTATTGTGGGTGTGGAACGACGATCGCTGTAGCAGAGAGATTAGAGAGAAACTGGATTGGAATTGATATAACCTATCAGAGTATTAGCTTAATGTTAAAGCGATTAGAGGACTCCTTTGGTAAAAATGTTTTAGATAAAATTGAACTGAATGGTATTCCCAAAGATCTAGAATCAGCCAAAGCATTAGCCACTAAACCGGATGATCGTACCCGCAAAGAATTTGAGAAATGGGCGGTTTTAACCTATAGTAATAACCGGGCCGTGATTAATGACAAAAAAGGGGCAGATAAAGGAATCGATGCTATTGCCTATTTTCAGGGAGATAAAGACAACCGGGAGAAAATTATTTTTCAAGTAAAATCCGGTAATGTCAAATCAGGAGACATCAGAGATCTACAGGGAACTATGACGCTACAAGGGGCAGCCCTGGGTATATTTATCACCTTGAAACCCCCCAGCAAAGATATGGTTCAAACAGCCAAATCTGCGGGAATTTATCGCGGTCGTTATATGAGTCAAAGTGTGGATAAAATTGAGATTGTGACGGTACAAGAAATCCTTGAACAGAAAAAACGTCTCGATGTTATCCTCACCTTTGAAGTCCTGAAAGCTGCCGAAAAACAAAGGGAAACCCAAGGACAACAAATGAGTTTAGATATACCCTTCCCCGAATAAAAATCCTTTGTTTAAGTAGCTAGGTATTAAGTAGCTGGTTATAATTAAATTGAAGATAGATTTTGGGTTCGATCCCCCCTACCCCCCTTGATAAGGGGGGATTGAGGAGGGATTGAGGGGGGATTGAGGGGGAATAGGGTGATAATTTTGTTAAAATATAGGTCAGCCTTAACCTAGAATTGAATTGAAAATGTATGATTCTACCTGTAAATTTATCGCCCTTGAATATTCGAGAGACTTGGCCACTTGGTTACTGGGTAAACCCTTAGAATTAACAGAAATTAAACCCTCGGAATTATCCCTAGAGCCAATTAGAGCCGATACTTTAATCTTTTTAGAGTCGGAAGAATTAATCTTACATATCGAGTTCCAAACCGACCCTAAAGAAGATATTCCCTATAGAATGCTAGATTATGCCACCAGACTCTATCGACGCTATCCCCGTAAACCTATCCATCAAGTGGTTATTTATCTAAGGAAAAGTGGCTCCCCCACAGTCCGACAGAATGATTATAAACAAGGGAAAACCTCTCATCAATTTGAAGTGATTAGACTTTGGGAACAACCCTCGGAACCCCTATTAAAGGCCCCCGGACTGTTTCCCTTTGCCATACTCGCTCAAGCTGAGAAACAAGAAAACTTACTGCGGCAAATTGCCCAAGAAATCGAGCAAATCAGCGATAGTCGAGAACAAAGTAATCTGGCCGCATCTACCGCAATTCTAGCCGGGTTAGTATTAGAGAAAGACATCATCCAACGATTATTGAGGAAAGACATCATGAAAGAATCAGTTATCTATCAAGAAATCTGGTCCGAGGGTTTACAAGAGGGACGACAAGAAGGAGAAGCTAACCTAGTTTTACGTCAATTAAATCGGCGTGTAGGGGACATTTCTCCCGAATTATTGCCCAATATCCGCAGTCTTGACCTAGAACAGTTAGAAAACTTGGGAGAAGCTTTGTTAGATTTTCAGTCACTACAGGATTTAGAACAATGGCTGGAAAATTGCCGAGCTAGTTAGTACAAGTAAACTAAATGCTGTCTATCCATTCCCATGGAAGCAGCAAGCTCTCAACTCCCTTGAGAGTAGTTAACACTTTAATCTATTCCGCGGTAGAGATCGGCGATGGCTAACTCTAGGTTAATACTTTGCAGGATCACCCGATCGCCTGTCTCGTAAATAGTCGTTTCCCATATCCCCAGAGAATTACGGCGACGGCATTCCACGCGCTGGATTTCTTGGGAAATTAATACATATTCTTCTAAAGTTTCTATCTGTTGATAATCTTGGAATTTTTCGCCCTTGTCAAAAGCGGCCGTACTGGGGGAAAGCACTTCCGCAATTAGTTTCGGATAGCGTTTCAGATAACGATCTTGGCGATCGCGCGGATCGCAGGTAACAAAAGCATCGGGATAGTAATAAAACTGATCTTGATAGTTAACCTTGACATTACCCGAGTGAAACCTACAGTCTGTAGAGTCGCCGAAATGTTCGTCAATGACTTTGAGAAAATTGAAGGCGATGCGCTCGTGATTATCCGTACCGCCGGCCATCGCATAAACCAAACCACGTCGGTATTCATGGCGGATCTGGCTCTGGCGCTCGATAGCGAGATATTCTTGGGGACTGATGTAGTTGGGAACTGCGATCATAATCTCTAGGGGAAAGCCTACTATTAATCATAGTACGAGAACGGATCTGGCTCTCCTATTCTTTGTGTGATCAGTTTAACTTATATGGCGGCGATCGATCTTTTTGTCCTTAGTCTCAGTCTCATTGTGGTTCCTGACCCAGAGAGCCGATAAGCCAGCGCAAGAGGGCAAAATCTTGATAAACTGAGGGGATAACTATCCCAGACAATCCCCATGACCACTCACTTTATTAGTGCCGAAATCGACCTACAGGAAACCCCGCAACAACTGCAGCAAGAAATCGAAAAAGAATTAGCCAAACGGGGTGAACCCTTGCGTTGGGCAATCACAGAAGTGGATAGCGAGAATAATCAAGTCAAAGTCGAAGCGATTGTCACCACTGCCTCGTGAATTCCCGTCCCTATACCGCCGTACTAATTATTCCCACCGGCATCGGGGCAGCGATTGGCGGTTATGCTGGGGATGGCATTCCCGTGGCCAAAGCGATCGCCCAAGTTTGCGATCGCCTAATTACCCATCCCAATGTCCTCAACGGCGCACAACTGTACTGGCCTCTGGACAACACCTATTATGTGGAGGGTTACGCTTTAGATCGTTTTGCCCGGGGGGATTGGGGATTAAGTCCCGTCCATCAAAATCGCATCGGGTTACTATTCGATCGCGCCATTGAATTTGACCTCTTGCAAAGACACCTTCAGGCTGCCGATGCTGTCCGGGCCACCCTAGGCTTAGATCTGACCGATTACGTTATCACCGATGCCCCCCTGAATGTGCAGTTGCGAGAGGCAGCCTCTGGGGCCAGTTGGGGAACAATTGGCAATCCCGACAGCTTGCTGCGGGGAGCAGAAAAACTGATTAAGCAAGGCCGGGCGGAAGCGATCGCCATTGTTGCCCGTTTTCCCGACGATCCCGATAGCATTGCCCTGGCTAATTATCGCCATGGTCAGGGGGTGGATCCCCTTGCCGGGGCCGAAGCGGTAATTTCCCATCTGGTGGTGCGACAATTCCAAATACCGGCAGCCCACGCTCCCGCTTTAAGTCCGCTGCCCCTCGATCCGCAACTTTCCCCCAAGGCCGCGGCCGAAGAAATCGGTTATACTTTTTTACCCTGCGTTTTGGTGGGTTTAAGTCGCGCCCCCCAATTGGTCAAGCAGCCCAGTCCCGATGCTATTTGGGGCCGGGAGGTGGACGCGCTGATCGTTCCCGCCAGTGCCTGCGGCTCCAGCACAGTATTGAGTTTTTGTCAAGAAAAAACTGTACTGATTGCCGTGCAGGAAAATAGTACAAGAATGAAGGTGGCCCCGGAACCCCTAGGGGTGAAAGCAATTAGGGTACACTCGTATATGGAGGCGATCGGTGCGATCGTTTGTCAACGGGCAGGGGTTAGCCTCGCATCTCTTCGCCCTAATTTACACTCTTTACGCTGTTTATCCGAGAATCCGTGACTAATTCCCCTAATTCCGAATTTGATCCCCTGACACGCACACAAGTCCTCACCATTATGGCGGTAACGGCGATTATCTTGCTGGTAGTCGCCAAAGTTTGGCAATATTTCGGTGCGATCGCTATTCCCGCCATTCGCTGGACTCTCCCGGATTTCCTGTTCGGATTAGCCTTAGCGGGGGCAATTAGTGGAATTAGTGGGCTTCTCTATCGTTTTTGGTCTAGTTATCGCCATAGTGCTAACTCTTACTTAGAATTAGTCATTAAACCTTTAGCTTGGCCCGATTTAATTTGGATTGGATTACTGCCGGGGTTAAGTGAAGAATTATTATTTCGCGGGGTGATTTTGCCAGCTTTAGGTTTAAATATCTTTGGTTTAACCGTTTCTAGTCTGATTTTTGGTATCCTCCATTTTAGCGGTTCCCAACAATGGCCCTATGTTATCTGGGCAACTGTTGTCGGTTTTGCCCTCGGTTATACCGTCATCATCACCGGTAATTTATTAATCCCGATCCTCGCTCATATTATCACCAATCTCCTCGCTAGTTTTCTCTGGAAATTACAGCATAGTAATCAGTAATCAGTTATCAGTGGGGAAGTTATCAGTAATCAGTAATCAGTGACTACTCCCTACTCCTGTCTCCTCTAAAAAATATGGAAGTACAATTTCGCGAATTTAATCCTTTTGATGTCTGGTTTTGGCTGGAATTTTCGACGGTTCCCTCGAATATGGAACAGCAGTATGTAGAAGAAGTTTTTGCCTCTTGGTTTTATTTGGGTAAATTAGGGGCTTTCAATGCCGAAAACCTACAGGTACAGGAGGTGGGAGTCGATATTAGTTATATGGAATACGATCCAGATATAGCCGAAAATGCCTTTATGTCACCGATGCACAATATGACCGATTTTGAATACTTAGGTACTTGGGGACGTTGTTGGTTTGACCTTGGTACTAGCGATCTTATTGCTTTAGATATTTTAATCAATGCCTTGACCCAATTAAGTAAGGATTTTGTCGATATTAAACGTTTAATTATCGGGGGAGAAAATCAAGATTGGACGGTTAGCGATCGCAGCAATTATCTCTTTAGCGAATAATTAGGGTTTACTAAAAAAGTTTCTTGGTGGAGTCCGTATTCTCCGAGTCAGGAGTTTATTTTTATTTATTTATTCTCCCCACACCCTACACCCCACACACACCCCACACCCCACTTAACCACATCTATGCTTAATCTCGTCTCCCTTCCAGAAATTCCCGCCGCCGCTTGGAAACGTCCTCTGGGCAAAGGTTGGGAAAAACCCTACAGCGTCCGCTACGCCAGCAATTTAGATGATGGTCCTTGGCATGGGATGCCTCTGGGGGGATTTGGGGCCGGTTGTATCGGACGTTCCCCCAAAGGTGACTTTAACCTCTGGCATCTGGACGGCGGTGAACACAGTTTTAATAGCCTTGCGGCCTGTCAATTTAGCATTTTTGAACAAACAGAAGACGGAAGCGCCCAAGCCTACGCTATGGCGACGGAAAGCCCGACGGATGGAACTTTATCGCGCTGGTCGTGGTATCCTGCCGAAAAGGGAACATATTCTGCCCTTTATCCCCGCAGTTGGTACGAGTACAAAGATGTTTTTCAGACTCAATTAATTTGCGAACAATTCTCACCGGTTTGGGCGCATAATTATCAAGAAAGTAGTTATCCTATTGCCCTATTTGAATGGACGGTTCATAATCCCACCGATAAACCGATTACTATTAGTATTATGCTGACTTGGCAAAATACAATCGGTTGGTTTACTAACGCGATTAAATCCCCAGTGGTTAAAGTGAGAGATGATGGTAGTCCCGTCTATGAATATCAATCAAAATGGGGGGAAAGTGAGGGTAATTATAATCAATGGATTGTCGATAATTTCCGCGTTGGCTGTCTAATGGGTCGAGATTACGAAAACCCCGGGGAAGGGGATGGACAGATGGCGATTGCTAGTATCACTAATCCGAGTCTAGAGGTATTTTATCTGGGTAAATGGAACCCTGCCGGCGATGGAGGCGAAGTTTGGGACTATTTCGCCATGAATGGCTCTTTACCGGATATTGAGGACGAAACCCCCGCCGAAAAAGGGGAACAAACGGCCACGGCCATGGCGATTCGTTTTACCATTCGTCCGGGGAAAACTCGCAAAATTCCTTTTATTTTAGCTTGGGATTTACCCGTCACCGAATTTGCCCAAGGAATTAACTATTATCGTCGTTATACGGACTTTTTCGGTCGCAATGGTCAAAATGCTTGGGCGATGGTACGCACGGCTTTAAAACACGGCGATACATGGCGAGAAAATATTATTAACTGGCAAAAACCGATCCTAGAACGCACCGATCTGGCTGCTTGGTTTAAAATGGCTTTATTTAACGAATTATATCTGTTAACGGACGGCGGCACTCTCTGGACGGCAGCCACGGAACAGGATCCCATCGGTCAATTTGGGGTCTTAGAATGTATAGATTATCGTTGGTATGAAAGTCTTGATGTGCGTCTCTATGGTTCCTTTGGGTTACTGATGTTATGGCCGCGCTTAGAAAAGGCCGTCATGGAAGCTTTTGCCAGGGCAATTCCCAGCAGTGACGATACTCCTCGGATTATCGGTTATAATCAAGCTAGTGCCATTCGTAAGGCTAAAAATGCCACTCCCCACGATTTAGGTGCGCCCAATGAACACCCTTGGCAAAAAAGTAATTACACCAGTTATCAAGATTGTAATCTCTGGAAAGACTTAGGCAGTGATTTTGTTTTATTAGTCTATCGGGATTATTTATTAACGGGGGCTAAAGATGAGGATTTTCTGCGGGAATGTTGGCCGTCAATTGTCCTGACTTTGCAATATTTAAAAACTTTTGACCTTGATAACGATGGGATTCCCGAAAATTCTGGCGCGCCAGACCAAACTTTTGATGATTGGCGTTTACAGGGAATTAGTGCCTATTGCGGTGGTTTGTGGATAGCGGCGCTAGAAGCAACGATTAAAATTGGGGCAATTCTTGGAGAAGATACAGCAATTTTTGCCAGTTGGTTACAGCAATCTCGCACTATTTATCATCAGACTCTCTGGAATGGAGAATATTATAATTTAGATAGTGGTAGTGGTTCTGATGTGGTGATGACTGATCAATTATGTGGTCAATTTTATGCCCGTTTATTGGCTTTACCGGATGTGGTAGAAAATCAATACACGCAATCAGCTTTAAGTAAGATTTATCAGGCTTGTTTTCTCAAGTTTCATGGGGGAAAATTTGGGGCGGCAAATGGGTTAAAACCCGATGGTACTCCCGAAAATCCCCAGGCAACTCATCCCTTGGAAGTTTGGGTAGGAATTAATTTTGGGTTGGTGGCTTTTTTGATGCAAATGGGAATGGAAAAGCAAGGATGGCAAATTACAGAAGCGGTGGTGAAACAAGTCTATGAAAATGGCTTACAATTTCGCACTCCAGAAGCGATTACATCGGTGGGAACTTTCCGCGCCTGTCATTATTTACGCGCCATGGCTATCTGGGCTATCTATGGGGTTTTGACGGAATTTCAGGGATAAATTTTCGCTGATCTGGAGCGATCTGGTTCTCGTCAATGGCTAAATTGTTATATTTAATTATAAACACTTACTTAACATCACTTTTATCGAAAAAATTGGGTCGAAAACCTCGCATTTTAAGGCGAAAAGTTTTTGGATCGGGGCATAAATCCCCGTTACAAAAACGGCCTCCTGCCCTCTGCCGACCGCCTCCTGCCTTCGTTATCTAAGTTTACCGTTACCCGTTCCCTTAATCTTACTTTCAGATCGCCAATCAGCAACGAATCGGGAGAGTTTGCTGATAGCCAAGGGCCAAGAGATGACAGAGTTGGTGATATAGTAACTAAAGATCACACTTAAATCTAACCTTGCCATAGATGCACAAATCTCGAATCTGGCAACCTCAAAAATCTCCCGTCTCTAACATCAGTTTTAGCGATGAAATGAGGTAAGAATTTTGACGAAAATACTTAGCGATCGCATGGCCGTTTATCTGCTCATCGGTGGACTCCTGTTTAGAATAATCATCGCCTTGGGGCTTTATCCCGGTTACGATGAAGCCTATTATTACGTTTACAGCCATAATCTAGATTGGAGTTATTTCGATCATCCGCCAATAGTAGCGATTTCCACGGGTTTTGGGACTTGGATCACGGGATTAGTCAATCAATTTACCATTCGCTTCGGTACTCTCCTGCTCTATACTGGCAGCCTCTGTTTGCTATATCTGACGGCTTTAAAATTGTTCAGTCTGCCGGTCGCCAGAATGACTTTAGCGATCGCCACTCTGATCCCCATCTATGGGATCGTCTTCGGGATTCTTTCGCAGCCAGATAGTCCTTTAATCTTTTTTTGGTCATTAACAGTCTATTTAGCTGCCCAAGAATTCTGGCCAATTCGGGAAAAAAACTATCATCCTAGCTATCGTCTCGCTTATATTGGACTTGCCGTAGGATTGGCGGTTTTAAGTAAATATCACGGCTTTATTTTGGGCTTTGGTTTAGTTTTATTTTGTCTGACCACTCCCCGCTATTGGCCTGTATTTAGATCCCCTTGGTTGGGATTAGGATTTATTCTCTTTTTGATAACTTTATTGCCGATTATTTACTGGAATATTAACCATGATTGGATTTCCTTTCGCTTTCATTTAGAAGACCGTTTTTCTGGAGAACCGAAAACCTTTAATATTCTTGGTATTCTCTCGGTTGTTGGCATTAGTATCGCCACGATGTTTCCTCCTTTCGGTCTGCCGATGTGGTGGGTGACATTTAAAAGCTTTGCCGAACAAGTGCCTAATTTTATCTCGAAAAAAAGATTTTTTCATCGAGAAGAAGAATCAGTAAAAAAATGGTTAATTCTCTCGGTTTCTCTGCCTTTAATCCTGGGAATGCTTTATGTGGGCGCTTCCCATTATCTCGCCCCTAGTTGGATTTTACCCGGGTTCTGGTCCAGCACAATTTTATTAGGAGAAAAGGCCAATACTTGGCAGCAATCTTCTCGAATCTGGGTAAAAAGATGGTTATGGGGGTCAGGAATTTTTATCGTTACTGTTTTATCTATAGCAATGCTTCACGTTACTTTTGGCACTTTCCAAAAACCTAGTCAATACGCAATTTTTGGGGGAATTATTGCCCCAGAACAAGACCCTTCTCGGGAAATTGTCGATATCGATCAACTGCGCCAAGGCTTTGCTAATTCTCCGGAATTATTAGCACTCTTAAAAGATTCTAGCTTCGTTTTTACCCATAATTTTTATGTGACCGCATGGCTAGATATGGCTCTTTATCCCCTAGTTCCTATTCCCGTCACCTGTTTTAACAACGATCAAAGGGGTTATCAAATTTGGTTTAATCCTCAAGAATGGATCGGTAAAAATGGTTTATTAATTACTACAAATAGTTCTCTAGAAAGACCGGAAATAATCGATCGCTACCGTCCCTATTTCCAAGATATAACTAAAGTAGCTGTCATTCCGATCAAGCGCGGTGGTGTCGCCATCGAACAATTTCATGTTTACCAAGCTAAAGGACTAATTAAAACTTATCCTTAAAGCAGTTATAGCGGATAGGGGATAGATTAATTAGTTCATAAATACTCATGATTTCTATCTCCTGAATTTTGTAACCTTTTTTACTTTTTACTTGATAAATATGTCCATTCATCGAGTGCGTATTGCTAGAGATAAAGGGGAATTTGTCCAGTCCTTAGTTAATTTTAATCAGGGAATTGGCCCCTTTCAAACCTATGCTGATGTCATCGCTTTTGCGGCGGCTTTAGGGGTAAAATATCAGGAGAGGGTGGCGATAGAAAATGTAGCGAAGGAACCCTCACCTATTAACCTAGAAATTTTTATTTCTCGTGGCTACGATACCCTAATCAAATTATTGGCAGTCAATGAATTCCAAGACACGAAAATTCTTTCTCCCCACGGGGTAGATTCGGAAGCTTTGCGAGTGACAATTTTCGAGGAATATGCCAACGCTGGTTTAGCAAGATTAGAACGAGAATTGCGCGGTGCGGTGGATTATACTGAAAGATTATTGTTAATTATCAGTCAGGAACGTTTTCGAGAAATTACTGCCACAACGGAATTCGATTTAGGCAGATTTTTGTAGTAGAAATCTTAGTTAAGTACCTAAGTAAAATTAATTACACATCTCGCTAACTCCTGACTTCGGGTGCATCTCATTTTTGTAAATCTAGCAAGTTGGGATTTTTACGCGAAAACTCTCTGATAAAATCTGGCATTACTTCCGATTTTATCACTCAATCCAAGCTTTTGGGGGGTTCTACCCCCCAAACCCCCCGTTGGGGGCGTGGCGCCGCCCCCAAACCCCCCGCGCATTAGCTTTTCGGTGGGATG
>NZ_JASJFE010000081.1:0-3062 GCF_030067735.1 Microcystis sp. M53598_WE2
GACTAGAGCGAGGACTAGAGCGAGGAAAACTAGAAGCTAAACTGGAATCTATTCCCCGTTTGCTTGCCTTGGGTTTAAGTGTGGAACAAATCGCTCAAGCTTTGGATTTAGACTTAGAACAGGTCCGACAAGCGGCGCAAGAGTAAAGGTGGAGAGTTAAAACGCAAAAATGCCACAATGGATAAAATAGGCATTTTTCTGACTAACTGACATCTTCTATGAGTAACCACCTAAGCGGAAGCGAGATTCGCCAGCGATTTTTAGACTTTTTTGCGGCCAGAAACCATAAAATTCTCCCTAGTGCTTCCCTAGTCCCAGAAGACCCCACCGTTTTGCTGACTATTGCGGGAATGCTCCCTTTTAAACCGATTTTCTTAGGGCAAAAGACCCCAGAATTTCCCCGCGCTACCACTTCCCAAAAATGTATTCGCACCAACGATATCGAAAATGTCGGCCGGACTGCTAGACACCATACTTTTTTTGAGATGTTGGGCAATTTTAGCTTTGGTGATTATTTTAAAGAACAAGCGATCGCTTGGGCCTGGGAATTGTCCACAGAAGTTTTTAACCTTCCCCCCGAAAGATTAGTCGTTAGTGTCTTTAGGGAGGATGAGGAAGCTTTCGCTATCTGGCGCGATAAAATCGGTATTCCTGCCCATCGTATCCAAAAAATGGGCGAAGAGGATAACTTTTGGGTATCGGGTCCCACGGGTCCCTGTGGTCCCTGTTCGGAAATTTACTACGATTTTCACCCCGAATTAGGGGATAAAACCATCGATTTAGAGGATGATAGCCGTTTTATCGAGTTTTATAACCTCGTCTTCATGCAGTATAACCGCGACGCGGACGGCAATCTGACACCCCTGGCCAATAAAAATATCGATACGGGGATGGGTTTGGAACGGATGGCGCAAATCCTGCAAAAAGTCGCCAATAACTACGAAACTGACCTAATTTTCCCGATTGTCGCCGAAGCGGCCCGGTTAGCAGCGATAGACTACCAGAAAGCGGACGAAAAAACGAAAGTTTCCCTAAAAGTCATCGGCGATCATGTGCGTTCGGTAGTACACATGATAGCGGATGGTATCTCAGCATCGAATACTGACAGAGGTTACGTCCTGCGTCGTCTGATTCGCAGAGTAGTACGGCACGGGCGTTTAATCGGTATTGAAGGTCAATTTATCACCAAAGTGGCGGAAGTTGCGATCGCTCTTTCCGAGTCCGTCTATGGCAATGTTCGGGAACGAGAAACGGTGATCAAGGCAGAATTAGAGCGAGAGGAAGCGAGATTTTTAGAAACCCTAGAAAGAGGCGAGAAACTGCTCGAATCGATTCTAGAAAAAGAAAAAAGCCAGATTTCGGGAGTCGATGCCTTTACCCTTTATGATACCTATGGCTTCCCCCTCGAACTCACTCAAGAAATCGCCGAGGAGCAGGGTTTAAGCGTCGATACGGCGGGCTTTGAGCAGGAAATGAAAAAACAGCAGCAAAGATCAAAAGCCGCCCACGAAACCATAGATTTGACGGTACAGGGCAGTTTAGATAAGCTGGCGGAACATATTCACCCGACGGAATTTCTCGGTTATACGGATTTACAAGCAACCGCAACAGTAACGGCGGTTTTAGTCGCTGGTAAAACGGTGGAATCGGCCGCATCAGGAACTGAGGTGCAGGTAGTTCTCGATAAAACCCCTTTTTATGCCGAATCGGGTGGACAAATCGGTGATAAGGGTTATTTAACCGGCGATAATCTGCTTATCCGCATTGAGGATGTGCAGAAAGAATCGGGGATTTTTATCCATTTTGGTCGGATTGAGCGGGGAATTGTCACCACCGGCGATACAATTAATGCTCAGATCGATCGCTCCTGTCGTCGTCGCGCTCAAGCTAATCATACCGCCACCCATCTGCTACAATCGGCCCTGAAAAAGCTTGTCGATGGGGGGATTTCCCAAGCAGGTTCCCTCGTCAGTTTCGATCGCCTCCGTTTTGATTTTAACTGTCCTCGTCCCCTGACTAGCTCTGAATTGCAACAGGTGGAAGAACAGATTAACACTTGGATTGCCGAAGCGCATGACACCCAGATAGCGGTGATGGGATTGGAAGAAGCGAAGCAGAAGGGAGCTATTGCCATGTTTGGCGAGAAATACGGCTCAGAAGTGCGAGTTATCGATATTCCTAGCGTTTCTATGGAATTATGCGGGGGAACTCACGTTAAAAATACCGCCGAGATCGGTTTATTTAAAATCATCTCCGAGACGGGAATCGCCGCAGGAATTCGTCGCATCGAAGCGGTGGCTGGCCCCGCCGTGTTAGCATACCTGAATGAACGGGATCAGGTGGTGCGGGATCTGTGCGATCGCTTTAAGGTCAAACCTCTGGAAATTCCCGATCGCATTACGGCCCTACAATCGGAGTTAAAGGGGACACAAAAGCAGTTAGAAGCGGTTAAACAGGAGTTAGCACTAAATAAATCGGATGCTTTGCTATCTCAAGCCGAATCTATCGGCGAATTTCAGCTATTAGTCGCTTCTTTGGGCGATATTGATGCTAATGCTTTGATGGCTGCGGCCGAAAGACTACAGCAAAAATTAGGGGAAGGGGCAGTGATTTTGGCCTCGACTCCCGCAGCTGATAAAGTGAGTTTAGTGGCCGCTTTTAGTCCCCGGGTGATTAAAGATAAGGGTTTACAAGCGGGTAAATTTATCGGTGCGATCGCTAAAATCTGCGCTGGTGGTGGTGGTGGTCGTCCCAATTTAGCTCAAGCTGGGGGACGGGATGCTAGTAAGTTAAGCGAAGCTTTAGCTAAGGCCAAAAGTCAGTTAACTAGCAGTTTACAATAGTGTTAAGGGTGGGCATTTTGTCCACCTTTAAAAAATTAGTTATCCTCTCGGTGTGATTGGTAAAAATAATATGGAACTACTGATCAAGAATTTGGGATCAATTAGAAATAATAATCAAACTATAGATTTAACCAAGAAGTTTTATACTTTTATTGGCTACAACAATAGTGGCAAAACCCTAGTTTCTCAGCTTTTATGGACAATTTTTAATCATGACAA
>NZ_JASJFE010000418.1:0-2443 GCF_030067735.1 Microcystis sp. M53598_WE2
ATTGGCCTTAGGATTAAACTTTGAACAGATAGCACAGGCTTTAGAATTAGAAATCGAACAGGTTAGACAAGCAACTCAAGGGGAATAGGAAAAGTTCAAGGCGATCGCAATAAGGTTAGATAGCGTATCATGCTAAACGACTTTTGTACTATAGCAGAGAGACTAGCTGTGTCATCATTAGACAACTCCGAAAACGTAGGAACAATTTATGAATTTTACTCCGAAAACGTAGGGACAA
This sequence comes from Microcystis sp. M53598_WE2, assembly GCF_030067735.1. Taxonomy (NCBI): domain Bacteria; kingdom Bacillati; phylum Cyanobacteriota; class Cyanophyceae; order Chroococcales; family Microcystaceae; genus Microcystis; species Microcystis sp. M53598_WE2. The sequence goes on from NZ_JASJFE010000418.1 coordinate 239, forward strand.
TTCATGAATTGTCCCTACCAAGGGTTTCAGGTTACGCATATTTAATTTTCGGAAATATCTATTCTCTATCATCTGGGATTATTGGCATATCTGTAATGATTTGATGGCATCGAACACAAGCCTTAACCCCTTGTTCCAAACGCCATCGACAGAAATTGAAAATCGAATCTTCTATGCAAACCCTAATTAAGTCTTCAACTGTTCATCTGAGATATTAACAGTAATGGAAGCCATTAAAAATCTCAAAAAAAAAATCGACCCGCCCTTAGGCGGGAGACAAAGGGCAAAAGAGCAAAAGAACAAAGGGTTAAAGTCCTGGGGAGACACACGCAACCCGAAAACCGTAACCGAAATGGCCTATTATGCGGGTGTAATCGTCGTGGCGGTTAGCGGAACGGCAGTACCTTGATAAAGTCTCCCAAGAGCCGCCGCGCACTATTTTGAAAGGATTGGCTCTTTGATAATTTGTTATCCAAGCACTGCCATCCTTTGGCGCATTCTCATAGGTACTATGCCAATCGTCTTCGCACCACTCCCAAACATTGCCAATCATGTCATGGAGTCCCCAAGCATTGGGCTTTTTCTGACCCACAGGATGAATTGTCTGCTGAGAATTTCCGTCATACCAAGCGTAATCTCCTAACTGATTAGCATCATCACCGAAATAAAAGCGAGTGGTTGTCCCCGCACGACAGGCATATTCCCATTCCGCTTCCGTGGGGAGGCGATAGGTTTTTCCGGTTATTCGACTCAATTTCTTACAAAAGGCTTGAGCGTCGTCCCAACTAACATTTTCTACTGGATTTTGGGGATTGTTTGAAAAATGACAGGGATTGGTTCCCATTACCGCTTGATATTGTGCCTGAGTCACTGGATATTTACCAATCGCAAAACTGTTGACGTTAACTTGGTGTGGAGGCTTTTCATAACTTCGAGCATCGGGATCACTGTCAGGAGATCCCATGAGAAACTCACCTGCTGGTAAGTTCACCATCTCCAGTGTTATCCCATTGGGTAGGTTTTCGGTAAATGGAGTTTTATTGCTTGGGGGTGTCCCCAGTTTAGGAAGGGGAGGAATAGGAGAGTCACCGACGACGGAGGTGATAAAATTCCCGACTCTCTCGATTACATGATTGTTGATGCGTTGAATGGCGGTTTCGAGTTCGATTTCCTCATCGGGGATTTCCACGTCTGTCCATTGCCATCCTTCCTGCTCGGCTCGCTCTAATGCGATCGCTAAACGGCCGCGCTTTTCTTCGCTGGTGACGAGGAAATTGAGCAAACTAGCCGATAGATTCTCGTTTTTGCGGAAAGATACCGCCGATTCGGAACTGAGAATGTTCTGGACAAGGGATTCCACTTCGCTGACACTGCGGGAAAGTTCCCCGTCAATGGTCACTACTCGATCGATTAAGCCTTGAAACTGTCCGATAATTGGTTTTAGGTATTGTTCTAGATTAATGGCTACTTTGGCCATTTCGATCGCTTCTTTTTCCAGACTATCTAACTCCAGCTGCAACTGATACACTTGTTTGTACCCGTTCAACTCGCCGATCATTTTCGAGAAAACCTGTTTTTGTGTATCCTGATCTTCAGCTAATTTCTGGATACTTTCGCTGATTAGGTCGATTTTCTTGAGCATAAGCAAGCTGGCGCGACCAACAAGAATGACAGTGCGGAAAATCTGCTGTTTCTGTAGTCTCAGGGTATCTCGCAGGTCGGCCGAGCCGATGCTATTCTCCAAAGATTGGCGTTTTCGCTCTGTTTCTGCCAATTTCTCGCATTTAACCGCCACTGCCTCCTTGATTTCCTCGGTCAGTGACTGGAAAAACCGCCGGTATTCATCCTTATGGTCGGCGAGAAATCCGATTAACTGGTTATAATCCCCGACTAATCTTTCCAATTCTTGAAAAGTTTCCTCGAAATTGAGGGGTTCTTCTTTTTTCCTCAATCCTAGCCATGTATGGCGGACCCGTTTTCCGGTTTTAATCAGTTGCTGTCTTTCTTGAATCTGATCCTGCAAAATTAATAAATCGGGGCGATTTAGTTGGGGAAGTTGATAGGTTTTCCGATAAAGCTTGATTTTCGCCGTTTCTTCTGCCATCGCCTTGGTCGCTGAGGGTGAGTTTTTTCTATTTTAGCCCGATTTTTGATCAGCTAGAAATATCGGCCAGAGGCGAAAAAATCAGCGACAATGATATAAAT
>NZ_JASJFE010000898.1:0-1754 GCF_030067735.1 Microcystis sp. M53598_WE2
CAGCCAGCCCTAAGTAGTTAAAAATTAACACTACCTCAATTTTCTCAAAAAAATCGACCCGTCGCTAGGCGGGAGACAAAGGGCAAAAGAGCAAAAGAACAGAGGGTTAAACTCCTGGGGAGACACACGCAACCCGAATGATAAAGGTGGTGCGTTACGGCGGATTGTTAATTTGAGTTTTTTGACCGAATTGATAGCCGCAAACACGCACCCTAGACTCTACTAAAAGTGGGAGTTTTTCAACCCAAATTTTCTGGTAAAATGATTGAGGATAATTGGCCAAAACTTTATGGGGATTTAAGCCTGTGATCATCAAAGAGTTAGAAGAGCAACTTCTTGCCCTCAAACCTAGGGAAAAAGTGCAGGTAATCCAGTTACTCGCTCAAAGTCTTGGTGGTAATTGGCAGGGAATTGAGAAAACGCCTAAAGTTTGTGGTGGACAAGCCTGCATTGCCAATACAAGAATTCCAGTTTGGGTGTTAGTAGAAGCTCGTCGTCTTGGTTATAGTGATGCTGATTTATTAACAAGTTATCCAACTATTAAGGCTACGGATTTAGCTAATGCTTGGGTATATGCGGCAGCTCATGAAGATGAGATTGATTTACTCATTGAGCAGAATCAGGCAGTTTAGGGGATGATACTAAATCCGCTTATTAAAAACTGATTATTTATTCTCCGTTTTGCCTGTTGTCTGTTGCCTGTTGCCTGTTGCCTGTTGTCTGTTGCCTCTCCTGATATGTAGCCTATACTCAACGGATTTAGTATTAGATTAAACTGCTCCCAAAAAGGCAAAAGCTGCCTAGTACGCACCCTAAGATATCTGAGGCCAGCAATGCTCTAAAGTTGATAATTTAATTGGGGACAATTTGCCGAAAAAGCTTTTACTTCGTCATCCCATTCTAACTTGAGCGGCGACTGGTATCATCACCAATATCTTTCGGTCGTCCGCTCCAACGTTTTGCTAGACCGGGTTTTCGCGACAAGGTGACAACTTCTCTGCCACTTTCCGCTTGCTTCTTGCGTAGATCTGCAAAGATTGCATCCAAGTCATAGTTGAAGGACTTGGCATACTCTTCACGGATTCGGTGGATCTCTTCGACGATCTCATCATGAAACATAATCAACCTCCTAAGAGTTCGTTGGGTGTACAAAGAATCGGTAACTCGTATCCAAAATCAATGCTGATCTCTGCCAATTTTCTCTGAATTTGAGCATTAGCAATATGCTTACAGTTCCACGTTAACAGATAATCCATACCGTGGACAGTTGCGGCGGCAATGTGGATCGCGTCAACTTTCGCTTTTGGAGGCAGATTACTGCGGGTTAAGAATTGTTTAGCCAAACCTTGTGCAGCTTCGTTCAATGCTAACAAGGGAAAATCACGCAAAATATCCAGCCTTTCGGAGGCGATCGCTGTATATCCTTTAGTTACTTCCTCTAGGACAGCCTCGGAAGTGTACAGAATAAAGTCGTTTCGACGAAATTCCCACCATTCCCTCGTTATCTCAATATTAGCCGCCACAATAATATCTCTGCTGGGTCGAGCAGTTAGGTAGCCTAAGATACTGGTTTCAATATAGACGCTTTCGCTCACGGCAATAGGAGAAAATCTATCCAACGTCCATCATACCCTATTTAGGGCTTGCTGAATAAAGGTGAAATGTAGGCAAGGTAAGGGTTTTGTGGCTTTACGAGCGAAACAGGTGCAAGATTTTGAGAGAATCGTGCTTCAAAACCTTGCGTCTTCATCGGC
>NZ_JASJFE010000667.1:0-7382 GCF_030067735.1 Microcystis sp. M53598_WE2
ACACCCCACACCCTACACCCCACACCCTACACCCCACACCCTACACCCCACACCCTACACCCCACACCCTACACCCTACACCCCACTTCCCACTTCCCACTTCCCTACTTTAATTGGGTTAATAATTGTTGGGTGATGACCTCGGGATGCTGCGCTTCCATGATGGCCCGGACTACAGCTACCTGTTGCGCTCCTGCCTCTAAAACCTCTTTAATGTTACTACTATCAATACCACCGATCGCAAACCAGGGTAAAGGGCAATTTTCCCGCGCATAACGGACATATTCCAATCCTGCCGGGGTTTTTCCTGCTTTGGTGGGGGTGGCATAAACCGGCCCGACTCCCACATAATCGGCCTTTTCTTGGATTGCTTTGGCCATCTCTTGGGGATTAGTGGTGGACCGGCCGATAATTGCCCCAGGACCGAGAAATTGCCGCGCTAGGGAAATCGGTACATCCTGTTGACCGAGATGAACACCATCGGCATGAATGGCCTGAGCAATATCGACGCGATCGTTCATAATAAATAAAGCATCGTAACGGTGGCATAACTCACACAGTTTAGCGGCCTCTTCTAAACGAATGGTATCAGCGGCGGTTTTATGGCGGTACTGCACCAATTTTAAACCCCCTTTTAGGGCTAATTCGACGATTTCTAGCAGATTTTCGGCGGGAGAAGTGACTAGATAGAGGGGAGATGCTTTCAGTTTTTCCAGGGGTGGAGAGATTAATAGTTTACTCTCTAGCTGATAAACCCGATAGCGCAGCTGTTTACAGGCTATCCCTAGCTCCAGATCATAGAGTTTACCGTATTCTTCTAAAACCCTAAAAGCCTCCTGTACGCGAGCGAGATTGGCCTGCAGCAGTCCCTCGACAGTCTCCCGGATTTCTTCCCTCGGATGGCTTAAATCCCTGCCGATATCGCCGGCCGTGTCCCGATGTAGTTTAAGATCGATCGAGTGCCAACTAGCTAATTGATGGCGCATTTCTTTACATTCTTGGGCTAAATCGGGATTATCTAAGCCAAAACGACACCATTCTTCGATAATTCGCAGTCCTTCTCTGGCGCGGTCAAGGTTAGCATCGAGAATCCGTTTAATCGCCGTGGTTTCTAGTTTCATTTGCCGTTAATGTGGATGTCAATATAGCCGTCAGCCAATTTGATCCCCCTCAATCCAGCTTGGAAAAGGGAACTTTCCTGGTTTTCCCCCCTTTTTTAAGGGGGGCAAGGGGTAGGGTTGATTCATGAATCAACCCTACCTTGAATCAACCCTAGGGCAAGGGGGGATCATATTCTCTTTATCATCTCAAATATTACTATTCTTGGCCCTGGTTCGGGGAACAGTAGAGGCGGCATCAGACAGCCAACAAAGAGGGAGGAGAAACCCAGGCCAAGGATAATTTTAAGCCACACGGACATCCTTAAGCGCCCCTAGGTATTCTAGTAATTGCTGATGAGCCGGGTTATGTAGTGGGTAGAGATGATCGTAACAGATGGTGACGAGGGCTTGCAGATCGTCCACTAAATCCTCAGCTGCAATGGATTCCTGGGGTTGATTGAGGATAATGACTTGGATTTTGAAGAGACGGCACAAACCCAAAATAAAATCATGACAAAAGAGACTCACACTTTCCGCATGGGTTAAAACTAGACATTTCACCTCACCGTGACAAATCATCTCCACTAGACGCATAAAATTAGGGCGATTGTAGCTGACCCCGTTGCCGATATCGGTGAGAATTTCAAAGGGTTGACCCTGCTGATGGCAAAATTCTTCTAACGCTTTTATCTGGGTGTCTAATTGGGGTTTTTGTTCAGGTCGATTAACACGAGCATAGCCAATAATCAATGGGGTTGCTTGACCAGATTGTAAGAGATCTTCCGGTCGAAATCGGCGATGACCGCCGCGGGTACGAATTGAGACAATTTTACCCTGTTGTTCCCAGCGCCGGAGGGTTTTAATGCTAACTCCGAGTAAATCGGAAGCTTCTCGAATAGTGATGAGGGTATTCATATATATAAGCTGTTAAGTAGGGTTTGCGGCAAAAAGTTTGTTGGTGGGGCTAGGAGACAGGAGACAGGAGACAGCTTTTGTGTATTCTCCCCACTTGCCACTTGCCACTTTTAAGTCAGGAGTCAGTAAGAATTGCGGCAATTTACATTTCTTAAGATAGACAACAGAATTTATGTCCGACTACTTAACTTAACCCAGTTTTAATTAAAGAAATTGATCGAGAGAGAATCGTCCAACTTTAGACAGTCAGTTGTCCACTTTTATACTGCCATTGCCCCACACTGGTGACTATAGATGATTTAGGAAAATTAGTCATACCTCTTTAGATAGAGATATTAAACGGTATTTTTGGTCTTTCTAAAACCTGAGTTTGTCCGGGGGTTTTGGGGTGACATTTTTGTAGGAGCAAAAGGAAGTTACCGTAGGGATGAATTGCCTTCCCCCCGTTTTCCCCGTTAGGGAGTTGATTGCCATCGAACTCCAGTTTTGACTGTCAAAACTGTTAAGTTTTATACATTGTACCTCTCTTGATTAAGTTTTGTAAAGACTGGAGAGATTTTTTTTAAGTAGAGCCTGTTTATTTGTCCAACTTTCACCAAAAAGCTTGGGTATATTTGTCAAGTTTTGGGTAGTTATGTTCGGGGAAAACTGCTGTAAATTGGACAAAAATATATAAATATTGCCGAAAAAAAGTTTTCTAAAACACAGGGTAAGCGAAGCGCATCTTAACAATCGTTAACAAAATGAACTTTATTTATGTGAGTTGCTTACCCAGAGGGTGATTCAGGAATATTTGAGGAGAATTTGCCATCTCAATTGTTAAGCAAAAATCGACCAAATGTTAAGAGTTCCTAACTATTTTAATTGACTGGTATCACTTGAAATGCCCACACAGCAAGCGGATGACAAAATTGGTCAATGGTCAATAGCGTTTGAGATGCGCTCACCCTATTCTAAAACACCTGTTTTTTTTGAAAAGTTTCGCTACAATTATGTCAGGTCACACAAAAAGTTATCAGCGAGCTTAACGCTTGCTTAACTTCTTTTGATGGCTATAGTACACACAATTAACGCTGGATAATTCAGTTATGATGACAACCAACAAATTAACCAAAACTTTTGCTTCTGGCTCCCTAGCCATCGGGGTTCTCGCCGGCGCGGTGCTTACCGCTACCAGTGCGAGTGCCGCCAGCGTGATGTCAACTTGGGGGCAATGGACGAGCGGAACTGCTCTTCAGGTCGGGGACAAAAAAGTTACGTTCGTCTCGGAAAATGGCTTTGGGGCCAACGCTCTGGATGATGTTGAGCTGATGGAGATGGGCGGTGATTATTATTTCATATACGATGCCACGACTCTGGCTTCCCCTGATGCCAATATAAGTTCCGGGTCTTTCACATATACAATCGAGGTGACTGACCCCAACAAGTCTATTGTCGGGGTTGACCTGGATTCAACCGTATCATCCAACTACGGGACTGTAACCGAGACATTTGGTGAGATACCTGGGCTCTCCTTAGTTTCAACTAACGGCTCACAGGTCCCTTCTAGCGGTTTCATCCCTATCGTCCCCCAGACACTGTTGACCGTCACAAATACCCTATCTAATCCTGATGCCTCCACTCAAGGTCTATTCCAATTGCAAAATTCTTTCCACCAAACAACCGTTCCCGAACCGGGTACTATCCTCGGACTTCTGGCAGTGGGTGGTTTAGGAATGGTTTCCCGCTTCAAGAAACAAAAATAACAGTTACCAATGTCTTGTACACATTGATAACTGTGACGTTGAACAAGAATAGCTAAAGGTTAGATGCCCTGTTTGGTTTTCTAGCTTTTAGCTTTCCCTGTAAGTATTGATTCTAACGCGAATAGGGGATAGGGGATAGGGAAATAGGGAGATGGGGAAATAGGGAGATGGGGAAATTTCACCTAAATTCCCCACTACCCCAACACCCCAACCCCCAACCCGCAACCTCCATCACCCTATAAAAATCGCCCATGTTCTCTATCTACATCCTTACCCATAACGAAGAAATCGATATCGCCGCCTGCATTGAATCGGCACAACTGTCTGATGATATTATTGTGGTGGATTCCTTTAGTAACGATCGCACTGTAGAAATTGCCCAACGTTATCCCGTCCGTGTCATCCAACACGCTTTTGAAAGTCACGGAGAACAACGCAGCTGGATGTTACGTTCCATTCCCACTAAACACGAATGGGTGTATATTTTAGAAGCCGATGAACGGATGACCCCGGAGTTATTCCGAGAATGTTTACAGGTAATAAAATCCCCAGATAATGTGGGTTATTATGCGGCCGAAAGAGTGATGTTTATGGGAACATGGATTCGTCACAGTACCCAGTATCCCCGCTATCAATTGCGTTTATTGAAAAAAGGACAGGTCTGGTTTTCCGATTATGGTCACACGGAAAGAGAAGTTTGTCTGGGAGCAACCGGTTTTCTCCAAGAAACCTATCCCCATTACACCTGTAGTAAAGGTTTAAGTCGCTGGATAGAAAAACACAATCGTTATTCTAGCGATGAAGCAAGAGAAACTCTCTCTCAATTGGAAAATGGTGCGGTGAAATGGTGGGATTTATTCTTTGGTGATAACGAAGTGGCCAGAAGACGCGCTTTAAAAGATTTATCCCTGCGTTTACCCTGTCGTCCCCTCTTGCGTTGGTTGTATATGTACTTTATTTTAGGGGGAATCCGGGACGGAAAAGCCGGTTTTGCTTGGTGTACATTACAGGCTTTTTATGAGTATTTAATTCTTTTGAAAGCTGAAGAAATCAAAACTGGGAATTTTACCGTTAATGATCAGATTATCGTTGAATCGGAACAAGCGATCGAGGTGACATCAGATTGTTGTTAATTAACTGGTCGGACGGAAATTTTCTTGTCTATCTTAAGAAATGTAAACTTTCCTCACTCACGGTTAATGTAATTTTCTGCGGCCATTTAGGGGAATTCCTCAAGGCTATATAATTAAGCTTTGGGTAATTTATCCCAGCATAATTCTTGACTGCGAAAAACTGATGTCCTCTTTACTCTCCGCTATTCCCCTCGACGCGATCGCTTATAATCCCCAGGGTTTAGTACCAGCGATCGCTCAAGACTATCTTGATGCTACAGTGTTAATGATGGCCTGGATGAATCGGGAATCCCTCGAAAAAACCCTCACCACTGGGGAAGCGTGGTATTGGAGTCGTTCTCGTCAAGAATTATGGCACAAGGGTGCTACTTCTGGCCATATCCAAAAGGTGCGTCAAATTCGCTACGATTGCGATAGTGATGCTATCTTACTGACTATTGAGCAAATCGGTGATATCGCCTGTCATACCGGCGAAAGAAGCTGTTTTCACCAGGTAAATTGGCAAAAATCACCGCCAGCGGCCGACACCCTCTCGGAATTGTTTAAGGTAATTTGCGATCGCAGAGACGATCCTCATCCGGAATCCTACACCTGTAAACTTTTGGCCGGAGGAGATAACAAAATTCTCAAGAAAATCGGCGAAGAATCGGCAGAAGTGGTCATGGCCTGCAAAGATAATGATGGCGATGCTATTGCCTCAGAAGTGGCCGATCTTTTTTATCATACCCTCGTCGCCCTCGCCTATCATCAAGTCCCCCTGCGAGATGTCTATAAAAAACTGCAAGACCGGCGCCGGTAATCAGTTATCAGTAATCAGTTATCAGTTATCAGTTATCAGATTTGAGTTTTAAGTGGGTGGGTGGAATTAAATATAAGATGAACGTAGGTTGGGTTGAAGCATGAAACCCAACGCCCGATTATGTTACGCTACCGCTAACCCATCCTACAAATAATTGTGCCTCCCTACTTAAGTGTTAAGTTTCCGATTCCTGAATACTGTCTCCTGATTCCTGACTCCTGACTTGAAAGAGGGTGTAGGGTGTAGGGTGTAGGGTGTGGGGTGTGGGGGAATGGGGAAATGGGGAGACCACTTCGTGCGCGTTGCGGGGGGAAGTGGGGAAGTGGGGGAATTTCAACTAAAACCCTTAAACCCTAACACCCTAACACCCCAAAACCCCCAACACCTTTTTTGACTTTTGACTTTTTACTTTATATTTGTGGTTTACGACTTAGTAATTATTGGTGCCACTCCTGCGGGGATAGAAGCGGCTTTGTTGGCTGTTCACCTCAAAAAAAGGGTGGCCTTAGTGCAACAGCCTTATAGCGGCAATTTAGAGGCATCTGAGGACATTTTTAGCAAGGGCTACAGCCAAATTATCCATCTCTATAAACTGCTGAATCATTGGCAAGAAACGGCCATTTATCCCCAATGGCAACGGTTGCGGCAATGGTTAGAGGAAGTGGATAAAACTATTAATAAACATCATTCTTTAGCGAGATTAGCCACGGAAGGAATAGATGTGATCCTGGGTGGGGGGGAATTTGTCCGGTTGCCCCATTTAGGATTCGTAGTTAACGGTCGGCAATTGTTGGCTAAACACTATCTGATCGCTACTGGTTTTTATCTGCAAGTCCCGAAAATTTTCGGCTTAGATGAGGTTAATTATTTTACCGCTCAAACCCTTTGGCAAGAGCCAAATTTAGACAAGTTGGGACAACATTTAGCGATTATTGGCAACAGCAGCATGGCTGTGAGTTTAGCACAAATTCTCCGACGTTTGGGGAAAGAAATTAGCTTAATTATCGAGGATAATTATCTACTGCCGGATATTGATTGGGAAATCTCCCATTTAGTTACTGCCATTTTAGAAGCGGAAGGAATTAAGATTTTACCCGGCTATTGTCCTAGTCAAGTGAAAGCGATCGAGGGTCAAAAATGGTTACAATTAGGCAATCGTGTTATCGAAGTTGATGATCTCATTTTTGCCGGTAATTATCAAGTCAATGAACAGGGATTAAATTTGGCCGGGGTGGGAGTTAAACTAGAGGAGAGATTAATTAGGGTTAATCAGCAATTACAAACCGATAATTCCCGCATTTATGCCCTAAATTTGCTCAGAAATAATTATCCCGATCCTACTTTAAATCACCGGGCTGCTTTTGGGTTAGTCAAGCATCTGCTCACGGGAGAAAAATTTAACTTTAATCCCGAGCAAATTCCCTCATTTATTGCTTTCGATCCTGCTATTGCTTGGGTGGGTTTAACTGGAAAAGCAGCTCAGGACAGCTATGGTGAGGAGGTAAAGATGATCAACTATCCAATTAAAAATATGGTCCCACAGCAAATCTGGGGGGAAACCACGGGATTTTGTCAATTAATCTACCGACAAGATGGTAAAATACTGGGAGCGCAAATAGTCGGTAATCAAGCAGAGGAAATGATTAGTATTATCAGTTTAGCTTTACAAGAAAATTTAACCATACAATCC
>NZ_JASJFE010000150.1:0-2111 GCF_030067735.1 Microcystis sp. M53598_WE2
GGCGAATTAAGCTGGTTGCGGATGATGTACGAGGAAAAATCAGCGATCGCTGCTAGTACCGAAGGACCGCGGCGTTTAATCGTCACGGCGGGATCGGGGGCGCATTATAGCATAAATTCGGAATTAATGGCCAAAGAATTGGGAATGCCCGTGGTTAACTTCGGTTTACAGGGGGATATCGGCTTAAATGTCATTGCCGCTATGATTCTCGAAAAAGCGCGCCAAGGAGACGTAATTCTGCTGATTCCTGAATATCTCATGCTCATGGATGAGGACGGTTTTAATCGCGGCGAAGGACTTTGGGGATCCGCACCTTTTAGCGTCGCTATTGGCAAACCGGGGTTAGGTGGGATACCTTTAAAAACCATGATCGAGGATACTTGGTTATTAGGTATTCCGGGGATGCGTCCAGTTACTAAATCCACGGTTGATTTATTCACTAAAGGCAGAATGACGGGTTATTATTCCGAGCCGATTACTGACAGAGGCGATCCGACTATAGTTAAGGAAAGAACGGGGAAATGGTGGCAAATGACTTTTAATACTCCTGCCTCTGCTCACTCGATTAAAGCTATTGAAAAGCTCAAGAAAGATTTAGAAGCAAAAGGGGCGACTTTAGTGGTTTCTTTGCCCTGGGTTTATGCAAAAAATGATGGTAAAACCGTTGCTAATATTCGCAAATCTGCCGAAGAATTAAGTCGGGTTGTGCCAACAATTTATGACCCAAAAGACTTGAATATTAAGACCGATTCTACTATTTTTGCTGACACTCACTATCATCTTTTACCCCCGGCGAGAATTATTCGTTCAGAACAATTAGTTTCGGAACTGAAACCCATCTTAAACACAACTGAGAATAAAAATCCATGAATAAACCTATAACTAAGATTTGCATTCTGGGAGGTGGTTTTGGCGGGTTATACACGGCACTCGATCTGAGTCGATTAACAGCAGTAAAATCAGGTCAATGGCAAATAACTTTAGTCGAACCAAAAAACCATTTTCTCTTTACTCCCCTTCTCTATGAACTAATTACAGGAGAATTGCAACGCTGGGAAATTGCCCCCTCCTACCGTCAATTATTAACAGGAACTCAGGTTAATTTAAAAACTCAAAAAGCCAGTAATATTGACTTAAACAATCATCGAGTATATTTAGAAAATGAGGAAGTTATAGATTATGATTACCTCGTTTTAGCGGTGGGAGTGCGGAATCGTTGGCCGGCTATACCGGGGTTAGCCGATTATGGGCTGACTTTTCGGAGTTTAGAGGATGTGGAAAAATTACAAACGGCAATTCATGAATTAGAAACTCAAGGAAAATCCTCAATTAATTTAGCAATTATTGGCGGCGGTCCCAATGGGGTAGAATTAGCCTGTAAGGTAGCTGATCGCTTAGGAAAAAAAGGCCAAGTTCATCTAGTGGAAAAGAACGAGGAAATACTGCAAAACTTCCCTAAATCGGTGCGTGTTGCTTCCTATCGTTCCCTTTTAGCCAAGAATGTTAGTCTCTATTTAAACACAGGATTAAAGGAAGTTGCAGCTAATTCCATAACCGTATCAAAAGATAATACAAATGAAGTTATCCCCATTGATTTATTATTGTGGACAGCAGGAACCCAAGCACAGGATTGGATCAATAATTTAGATTGTCAGAAAACAACACAAGGCAAATTATTAACCCGTTCCAGTTTACAATTAATCGACTATCCCGAAGTTTTTGCCCTTGGGGATCTAGCCGAAATTTATCCTAATAAACAATTAATTCCCGCCACAGCACAGGCAGCCTATCAAGCAGCCAGTGTAGTAGCCAAAAATATCTCGGCAGTGATCAGAAAAAAATCGCTCAAACCCTATTATTATCTCCATTTAGGTGATATGTTAACCCTGGGTAAACAATCAGCCCTTGTCTCCAGTTTTGGCATTAATATTACCGGTAGATTAGCCGATATAATGCGTCGATTTGTCTATATACTGCGTTTACCCAGCAAACGCCATCAGTTAAAAGTGTTTCAACATTGGGCGAAAAAAATTCTTCTCCGACTCCGTTATTCACAGGTGTTATCTAATACTAAATCCGTTGAGTATAGGCTACATATTAGGAGAGGAAAA
>NZ_JASJFE010000489.1:0-1465 GCF_030067735.1 Microcystis sp. M53598_WE2
AAAATATGATAACTGATTACTGATTACTGATTACTGATTACTGATTACTGATTACTGATTACTGATCACTGATTCAATCCCGTTGATGGGAGAATTGATAAGCACCGACAATCGAGAGAAGAAGAGCGACGATTAATAAAATAGGGATAGCGAACCAAGGAAATTGATTGATATCGTAGGCTGCGGCTCTTAATCCTAGACTAGCATAGGTGAGGGGCAAGGCATAAACAATAATTTTTAATGCCCAGGGTAAGGTTTTGGGATCGAAAAAAGTTGCTCCTAAAAAAGACATCGGCACGATTAAAAAGTTATTATAGAGACTGGCACTTTCGAGGGATTGAACTCGCAATCCGACAATTGCCCCTAAACTGGCAAAGACGGCACAATTTAAGATTAAAATTAATAAAAAGAGGGGATTGAGAAAACTGGCAAATTTTCCTGTAAATAAGATAGCGATGAGAATCACTGATGCAGAAGTCATTACACCGCGCAAAATTCCCGCAAAAACTTTGCCTAAAAATAATGAGAGGGGATGGACGGGAAGTAATAATAATTCCTCGAAGGTTTTACTAAATAAGCGATCGCCACAGATGGAAAAGGTGGTTCCCCCGAAACTGATCGCCATTGAGGACAGGGCCACCATTCCGGGTAAAATAAATTCTAGATAAGAATCGCCGAGTGAGGGTTTCATCGAGCGATCGAGGGCGCTTCCCAACCCCAACCCGAAACCGATAATATAGATTAGGGGAGAAACTAAACCTGTGGCGGCGATCTGAAGGACTCTCGCCCGTAAATCTAGCCATTCTCCCCAAAATACGGTTAAAGTGTCTGTTAATATCGTCTGAGCTTGAGCTAGTTTCACTGGTATTTTGGTTAATTAGTAAATATACTTTTAATAATAATTAATAATTGTCCCCTTTTTCAAGAGTGGCTCATCCCAGTTTAGTAAAATGTAGGGTGCGCTAGACGGCGACAATCTCTGCTTAAACTTGAATCTAACAATCCGTCGTAACGCACCACACCTATCATTAATTTAATTTGGTGCGTTACTACTACTACTTACTTATGATAAAATGCCTTCAAAGACAGGTAAGGGAAAACTTTCAATTATTCACCCAATAAAATAACTAATAGCCGAGATGAAACCCTGTTACTGCATTAATCCCGATTGTTCTCAACCAGGGCATCCGAGTAATAATAACTCGAATACTCGTTACTGTCAAAGTTGCGGCTCTCAATTGTTGTTAAATGGTAAATATAGGGTGAGTCGGTTATTGAGTGATACGACCGGTTTTGGCATTGTTTATGAGGCTTTTGAAGGTTTTACAGCCAAAATCCTCAAGGTATTACAAGAAAAATGGAATAATCAACCGAAGGCAGTGGAATTATTTAAACGGGAATATGACGTTTTATTAGAGTTAAGTCGTCAAAATGTCACCGGTGTTCCTCGAGCGGATGCCTATTT
>NZ_JASJFE010000065.1:0-5950 GCF_030067735.1 Microcystis sp. M53598_WE2
CGATCGCGCTCAAACAAAAACATAAATCGTAGTGGACTGACACACCTAATTTAGGTGTAGGGTGCGTTAGGCGGCTAACAATTCGGTCAAAAAACCAAAATTAACAATCCGCCGTAACGCACCACCTCTATCATTAAATTGGTGCGTTATGCTATCGCTAACACACCCTACTGGCTGATCTTTGTGTCTTTGTGGTTATGATGAATCAATCAACTCCCAATACTAATCAATCTATTCCCGTAGAGATAATTGCTTCCCGTAATTTCATTGATTGGTTAGAGTCTCAGCAGATTAGTCTGGCTTTTACTACCTATCAAAGTTCTCGACTGATGTTTTTAGGAGTTAACCCCCACAGGGGGATGTCGGGATTTGAGCGGATATTTGACCGCGCCATGGGTTTATATGCTACCCCAGAAAGGATTTATCTTAGTTCCCGCTATCAAATCTGGCAACTAGATAATGTGCTATCATCCGAACAGCTTTATAATGGTTACGATAAACTTTATATCCCCCGCATTAGTTATACTACTGGGGATTTAGATATTCACGATTTGGCAATAGAAAATCTCTCTGAAAGAATTATATTTATCAGTACGATGTTAAATTGTCTGGCGACAGTCAGCGATCGCCATAGTTGTATTCCCCTATGGAAACCATCGTTTATTTCCGCTTTAGTCAATGAAGATCGTTGTCATCTCAATGGTTTAGCTTTGGTAGATGGGAAGGCACGTTATGTTACCGCTTGTAGTCAATCAGATGTGGTGGATGGGTGGAGAGACAGAAGACAAACTGGCGGTTGTGTCATTGATATTCAGTCTAATGAAGTAATTGCTACTGGTTTATCTATGCCTCATTCTCCCCGATTTTATCAGGGTAAGTTATGGTTATTAAATGCGGGTACGGGTTACTTTGGTTATATTGATCAAAATAAGGGCATTTTTGAGCCTGTTACTTTTTGTCCTGGTTTTCTGCGCGGTTTAGCATTTGTCGGAAATTATGCCATTGTTGGATTATCTAAAAGTCGTGGGGGAGATAAGACTTTTTCGGGGTTAATCTTAGATGATAATTTAATGGCTAAAGAAGCAGAGCCTCGCTGTGGTCTGCTAATTATTGACTTGAAAACAGGTGAAGTTGTTCACTGGATACGCTTAGAAGGTGAAGTGACTGAACTTTATGATATACAAATCTTAGAAGGAGTTAAACGTCCCCAAGCTTTAGGATTCCAAAATGATGACATCAGTAAAATTATTACTCTCGATCCTATTTCTCCTTTAGTTGGAGGAAATATAGCAAATAATCAGCCTGATACTTCCCCAGCAGATACCCTTTATCGGCAAGCATACACCTTGCAAAAACAGCTTAAGCTTGAAGAAGCGATCGCTCTCTATCAACAATTAATTAATCAATCTCCCCAATATGCAGCTGCTTGGCATCAGTTGGGGGTGATCATGGATAGTTTAGGACAAATTGATCAAGCTATTTTGGCTTACAAGCAAGCTTTAGTGATTAATCCTAATTATGCAGAAAGCCACAATAATTTAGGAATAATAGCAGTTAGCAAGGGAGATTTAGACGAGGCGATTATTTGCTTTAACCAAGCTATTCGTAGCAATCAAAACTATGCTTTTGCTGAGAATAATTTAGGTTTAGTCTTACAAATGCAGGATAAGTTAGGGGATGCTGTGGTCAATTTTCAAGAAGCAATCAGGAAAAACCCTAATTATCCAGAAGCACACTTTAATTTAGGAAATGTGTTACAACTACAGGGAAAAATTGAAGAAGCGATCGCTTATTTCCAAACAGCAATTAAGCTTAACCCTAAATACATTAAAGCTTACAATAGTTTAGCTTTAGCTTTAGGAAGACAGGACAAAGTAGAAGCAGCTATGAGCGTATTTAAGCAAGCTTTAGCCATTCAACCTAATTCCCCAGAGGCTTTTGCTTGCTTATTTTCTATGAAGGAAATGACTTGTAATTGGGAGACAAGAGAAGCTGATTTAATCCAACTTTGGCAATTAACAGAAAAACAGTTACAAGAGAGAAAAACTACCGCAGTAACTCCCTTTGATAGCTTATATAAACCTTGGTCTGCTACTCAACAGTTAAAAGTAGCTTCTAACTATGCTCAAGAAATTAAAAGACAATTAGCATTGATTACTAAACCCCTCAACTTTAACCATTCCCGCACCCGATCTGGACGATTAAAAATAGGTTATTTATGCCATGATTTTCGTAATCATCCCACCAGTCATTTGATGCAAAGTGTCTTTGGTTTACATGATCGCGCTAACTTTGAAATAATTGCCTATTCCTATGGTCCTGATGATGGTAGTGAATATCGTCGTCGCATTGCTAATGATTGCGATCGCTTTTATGATATTGCTACTTTATCAATTACGGAATCTGCACAACGGATTTTTGATGATGGGGTACATATTTTAGTTGATTTGATGGGATATATTGATAAAGCGCGGACACAAATATTGGCTTTAAAACCTGCACCGATTCAAGTTAATTATTTGGTTTATCCGGGGACAATGGGAGCAGATTTTATCGACTATATTATTGGTGATGCCATAGTTACTCCACCGGAATCTGCTGATAATTTTACTGAAAAATTGGTAATTTTACCGGATAGTTATCAGGCTAATGATTATCAACAAATTATATCATCTAAACCTGTTACTCGTTCCCATTATGGTCTTCCTGAATCGGGTTTTGTCTTTTGTTGTTTCAACCATACCTATAAAATTGAGCCGCAAATATTCACTGTATGGATGCAAATTTTGGCTAATGTTCCAGGTAGTGTGTTATGGTTATTTTCGAGAGTAGCTGAAGCGGAAGCAAATCTACGTCGGGAAGCACAAGCGCGAAGAATTGACGGCGATCGCTTAATTTTTGCCCATCTCCAACCTAAGTCGGAACATTTGGCGCGGCATCAACTAGCTGATTTATTTCTTGATACTTTATACTATAATGCTCATACGACTGGGAGTGATGCTTTATGGGCAGGTTTACCGATTATAACTTGTCCTGGTGCAACTTTTCCTTCCCGTGTTGGTGCTAGTTTACTGACAGCTATGGGCCTACCTGAATTAATTACTAAGAATTTAGAGGAGTATAAAAATTTAGCGATTAATTTAGCAAAATCTCCTGATAAATTGCAGGAAATTAAACAGAAATTAGCACAAAATCGTCTGACTTATCCGTTATTTGATACCCTTCGTTTTACCCGCAATTTAGAAAAAGCTTATCGGACAATGTGGGATATTTATGCTGCGGGAAAATCACCAGAGATGATCAGGATAGCCAATTGATCACTGGAATTATCAGGGTAAGCGCATCTTAACAATCCTTGACAAAATGAACTTTATGTGAGTTGCTTACCCAGGGGGTTGGGTTTCATGCTTCAACCCAACCTACGTTCATCTTATATTTAATTCCATCCACCTACTTATATATGTTAGTAAATTAAGTCCTAAAATTGAATTACCTTGCTCATTTAACAGAGGACTATAACAAGCGATCGCTCCCTGTTTCGGTACAATTGATAATAGGGCCCCACTAACTCCCGATTTAGTGGGAAAACCCACCTCAATAGCAAATTTTTCGGAAGCTTCATAGAGTCCAGAATTAGTCATAATTTCTAGAATAATTTCGGCAAAAGAAGAAGCTAAAATCAACTTACCTAAATTAGCAAGATCGGCAATTTTTCCAGATAAACAACAGATTTGATTGTAGGTTTCTAGGGCTAAATAACGATGACTAATATAACCATTTTTTTCTAATTCTAAGCTTAAAGCTTGATTGTGTGCATTAGGATAGGAGTGAACAGAATCAAGCACAGAGTGATCGAGAAATAATTGACAATTACCCATTTCATTTAACCATAAAAGCAAATTTTCACAGCGAGATTCTGGCGTTTCTCCTGCTAATAAGTCTGTCAAGGCGATCGCACCACTATTAATCATAGGATTACGGGGAAAACCGCGATCCTCTTGCAGTTGAGTTAAGGAATTAAAAGGATAACTAGAAGCTTGTTTTCCCACGCGACGAAAAACAGCATCTTCCCCTAAATGGGTTAAAAGATATAATAACAAAAAAGGTTTAATCACACTCATCAAAGGAAAAGTTACAGTTTCATCTCCCCAAGACAAAATCTCCCCCTCAAGACAGTGAATCTGGAGAGCGAAAACCTCGGGATTAACTTGGTTCAAAACCGGTATATAATAGGCAGTCTGACCCTTCCTATCCGATAAATGCACTTCCCCGAGCCAAGCTTGTATATCTTCCACCCTTAATCTAGCTAATCGGTTCATTTGTTTAATCCATGTACTCAGTCAAAGAAGCAGAATCTATAATTCTAACTCAAATTCAACCCCGACAAGAAACAGAAAAAGTTTCTCTAGAGGCAGCTTTTGGGCGCATTTTAGCCGAAGATATCAGCAGTGATTTAGACTTTCCCTATTGGGATAATTCTGCTATGGATGGCTATGCTGTCCGCTACGAAGATGTCAAAGACACTAATCCAGAAAATCCCGTTACTTTAAAGATTATCGCCGAAATTCCCGCCGGCAAAGTCCCCGAAAAAATTATTCAACCAGGAGAAACAGCCCGGATTTTTACCGGAGCGATGTTACCCGCCGGCAGTGATACGATTATTATGCAGGAAAATACTCAAAAACAAGGGGAGCGAGTGGCGATTCTTATCCCTCCCGAAAAAATAGGTCTTTTCGTGCGTCAACGTGGCACATTCTATCAAGCAGGAAATACCCTATTAAAAGCCGGTATTGCCATTAATTCCCCAGAAATAGCGGTTTTAGCCACGGCACAAGCTACCGAATTAACAGTGTTTTCCCGTCCCCAAGTGGCAATTTTCTCCACGGGAGATGAATTAATTAATCCCGATGAAACCCTCCAAAAAGGTCAAATTATTGACTCGAATCGCTACGCTTTAACCGCATTTGTCGCCAGTTTAGGGGCAATTCCCAGACCTTTAGGTATAATCAAAGATAATCCCGATCTTCTCAGAGAAACTATCAGAAAAGCCATTAATTCTAGTGCCATCGTCCTTTCCACCGGCGGTGTTTCCGTAGGAGATTACGATTATATCGAGGGAATTTTAGGGGAATTAGGGGGAAAAATTCTGATTCGCAGCGTTGCTATTCAACCGGGTAAACCCCTAACCTTTGCTACTTTTCCTAACGGTTGTATTTACTTTGGTATCCCCGGTAATCCCGTCTCTGCTTTAGTTTCCTGTTGGCGCTTCGTGCAAATGGCCATTAAAAAATTATCGGGATTGACAGAATATCAGAACAAATTTCTGCGAGTTGTCACCCGCGATACTCTCCAATCTAATGGACAAAGAGAAGTTTATCTCTGGGGAAAAATAGAAATTATCGAGGGAGTTTATCAATTTCAACTTGCTTCTGGACAACACAATTCGGCTAATTTAATTAATTTAGCGGGTACTAATGCTTTAGCCATAATTCCCCAGGGTAAAACTACTATACAAGCGGGAGAAACAGTAGAAGTTATGACTGGACTTCCCCTTTGAGAGCCAGTTTCAGATTTTGGCAAGGGTTCTTTTTTTGACTTGATCTCCTTCTCGGTAAGAATCAGGTCGAAGGACAGCAGCAGGGGAATTACGGTTAAGAACTTTTTGCCGCAGACCCTAATTAGGGTTTGCGGCAAAAAGCTTTTCCTGGGGACAGGGTGTGGGGTGTGGGGTGTGGGGTGTGGGGTTTTATCGATTTTCAGGTGGTCAACTACCTAATTTTCTGGGAAAAAGTCCAGGAATTTTCCCCCCGATCCCCGCAATGGCTGGCACTTTTTGAGGGGAAAAAAGTCCAAAAGTCTTATCCAACAAGGTTTTTAGATTTATGCAGCAGACCCTAATTATATATTGGCCTCAAAAACGGGACAATAGCCTTCGGGAACCACTTTAAAA
>NZ_JASJFE010000433.1:0-3644 GCF_030067735.1 Microcystis sp. M53598_WE2
GCGCCACCAAGCTAGTAGGGTACTAGCGATAAAAATACTCGAATAGGCCCCCGCTACAAAGCCAATAATTAAAGCTAGGGCAAAATATTTTAAAGTCGTGCCACCAAAGAGAAAAATCGCCACCAGAGGCAATAAAGTGGTCAGGGTGGTATTAATCGAACGAGTTAGGGTTTGACTCACCGCATTATCGACAATTTCATCCACGGATAATTCGGGGGTATTGACAAAATTTTCCCGAACGCGATCATAAATTACCACTGTGTCATTAACAGAAAAGCCCACAATTGTCAAGAGGGAAACCAAAAATAAACTATCCACTTCTACCCCCGCAATTAAGCCTAAAACCGCAAAGACCCCTAAAGTGATCAAAACGTCGTGCAGCAGGGCGACAATGGCAAAAAAAGCGTAATCTCGTTGAAAACGGAAGCTAAGATAGACGGCAATGCCGAAAAATGACACTAATAAAGCTAAAAATCCCGACCTAAATAATTCTTGACCGATGGTGGGACCGACCGTATCGATTTGACTGGTTTCGGGGTCAAAGGCACCGATTTTCTGGTTTAAGGTGTCGAGTAATTTTGTTCTCTGTTCTTCTGCGAGGGTTTTCGTCCGCACCGATAAAGTATATTTATCCAACACCTGCACACTACTGTTACCCAATCCCTCCTCGTCTAAAATCACTTGCACTTCGGCAGTAGTTAAGGGTTTTTCACAGTTATTCTTTTTGGCACAGGCTAATTCTATCTGAATTCTCGTACCACCAACAAAATCTAAACTCGGTCGCAAAGGCGCTTGAATAGTGAACCAAGAAATTACCATGGCCAAAATACTACCAATCGTCAGCAAGGCCGAGACTGTCCACCAAAAATTACGCTGTTTTGTAACGTTAAATGCCATATCGATTAAGTAAAAAGTAAAAAGTAAAAAGGAATTTGGGGAGTAGGGAGTGGCAATCGGTGGGTTACGGCGAATATGAAATTATTGGTTAACAGCATAACTTGTCGTCGCCTAACCCACCCTACTGATTTGCCGGTAAATTGGGGCAGAAAAGTTGCGGTTTTTGACGGACGCTAGGGACGTTTAACACGGTGATTAACAGGAGAGTGCGACTACAGGTTAAAGCGGTAAACATACTCACAGCTACCCCAATGGCTAAAGTTAAAGCAAAACCCTTGACTAATCCCGAACCCAACCAAAATAAGGCAGCACAGGCGATTAAAGTAGTAACATTACTATCGAGAATACTGGAAAAAGCCCGATAAAATCCCGACTCTACTGCCCGAAATAGGGATTTTCCGGCCCTTAATTCCTCCCGGGTACGCTCAAAGATTAGTACATTTGCATCAACTGCCATGCCGATACTGAGGATAAATCCGGCAATACCGGGTAACGTCATGGTGACTCCCACTAGGGCAAAAGCTCCCAGAGAGAGAATAGTATAGATAATCAGGGAAATATCGGCAATAATACCGGGTAAACGGTAATAAACCGCCATGAAGATTAAAACTAACAGTAAACCCACTAAACCGGCGTAGATACTGCGACGGATGCTATCCTGGCCTAAAGTTGCCCCGACGGTGCGAATTTCTTCCACTTTAACGGGGAAAGGTAGAGAACCACCGCGCAATTGAATCGCTAGATCGTTGGCAGTTTCGGCGGTAAAATTACCAGTAATCACGGCCCGGCCTCCTGTAATTCCCGTTTGGGCAAACTGCACATCAACCACAGGGGCGCTAATTAATTCATTATCGAGGAAAATCCCAATACTGCGACCAGTACCTGCGATCGCTTTAGTCAGTTCGGCAAATTTATTGCCCCCTTCCGAATCGAAAGTAATGGCCACTTCCCAGTTAGTGCCTTGGGTGGAACTAATAGTGGCATTTTGCAGATTTTTTCCAGTTAAGTCCACCGATTCAAATAAATTTAAAATCGCCTCTTTAGATTTTTGCAGAGATTGTTCTAGTTCGGCAATTTTAGCGGCATTTTCGGGTTTATTCTCGGCTTTGAGGGCGGCTAATTCCGCTTTTTTTTGTTGAAAAATTGAATATTCAGCCCGGAATTCTCCTTCTGTACCTTGTTTTTGCTGACGAAATTCTAATTGGGCCTGAACATTTAGGTTTCTCTCAGCTTCTTTGGGATCTGTGACCCCGGGTAGTTGCACGATTACCTGATTTTTACTGTCCACAGTCTGCACTAATGATTCAGAAACACCGAGGGCATTAACGCGATTTTCAATCACATTTTGTACGGCTTTTAAATCATTAGGTTGAATGGTTGTGACGGTTTCCGTGGGTTTAACCTGAATGGTTAATTGACTACCACCGCGCAGGTCTAAACCTAATTGTAGGGGTAACTTAATCAGGATGACGATCGAGGCAATAACCAGACCGATGATCAGTAACAATAACCAATTTTGTCTCTGCATAACTTCAGTATCAAAAGGAGAATTTTTTAAATGCGATCGCCGACGATTTTTTGGACAGCTTCGACAATTTGATTAGGTTGAATAATCGTCAATCTTTCTAGATTACCGTTATAAGGTGTGGGTATATCTTGGGAAGATAATCTTAACACGGGGGCATCTAATTCATCGAATAACTGCTCGTTAATTAAAGCAATTAACTCGGAAGCAATTCCTGCCGTTTTCATACATTCTTCCACGATAATCACCCTGTGAGTCTTGCGAATCGAAGCGGCAATCGTCTCCATATCAAAGGGTTTCAGGGAAATTAAATCGATAATTTCTGGATCATAGCCATCTTTTTCTAACTGTTTTAATGCCTGTAAACAGTGATGACGCATCCGCGAATAGGTGAGAATGGTGATATCTTCTCCCTTGCGAACGATTTCCGCTTTATCGAGGGGTAAAAGATACTCGGTATCAGGTAAATTTTCCTTGAGATTATAGAGAAGAACGTGTTCAAAGAAAAGCACGGGGTTATTATCTCTAATCGCCGATTTTAATAAACCTTTGGCGTTGTAAGGAGTGGAACAAGCGACAATTTTTAAGCCGGGTACCGCGTGAAAATAGGCCTCTAAACGTTGGGAATGTTCCGCACCTAATTGTCTCCCCACACCCCCCGGACCACGGATAACCATGGGGATTTTAAAATTACCGCCGGAGGTATAACGTAACATCCCAGCATTGTTGGCAATTTGGTTAAAGGCAAGCAGAAGAAAACCCATATTCATGCCTTCAATAATCGGACGCAATCCCGTCATGGCTGCCCCCACTGCCATGCCCGTAAAACTATTTTCAGCGATGGGAGTATCTAAAACCCTTAAATCGCCATATTTTTTGTAGAGATCTTTGGTAACTTTGTAGGAACCACCGTAATGACCCACATCTTCACCTAAAACAAATACTGTCTGGTCGCGGCCCATTTCCTCATCGATCGCCTGTCGCAAAGCATTAAATAATAGGGTTTCTGCCATATCAAGTCCCCGTTTACAATTCGGTCATCTTATCACTAAACTTATTATCTTACCCCTTTTCTGGTCCCAGGGAATAGGAAGTGGGGAAGTGGGGAAGTGGGGAGGTGGGGAAGTGGGGAAGTGGGGAGAATAAATAAAAGTAGGTGGAGAACGTAGGTTGGGTTGAAGCATGAAACCCAACGCCCGATTATGTTACGCTACCGCTAACC
>NZ_JASJFE010000963.1:0-3206 GCF_030067735.1 Microcystis sp. M53598_WE2
AATTTTTATAAAAGGTAGGGTTGATTCATGAATGAACCCTACGTCCTGTAGGGGCGAAGCATTCGGGCAATAACCTATCGGTGAAACCGTAGATTTTCTATCCGAATGCTTCGCCCGTACTTTTTGCCGCAAACCCTACTTAAGTTTAGATGAAGTATGACGGGATTTGGCATCATCCCCAGCATTAAGATAAATCCTATAAAATACCTTTAGTTTTTAACAAGAAAGTCGGTAATCGGAGAAAAGGTGAGGAGAGAAGGCTTAGGAAAGCCGATAGGAGCCGTGACGTTGGGCATAATAACCGAGAATTGCCGTGACCAGAGGGCGATCGCTTTCCTGAAAAGTCTCGGTATAGTTAATTTCTAGACTACCGATCTGACTTTGGTGATAATCGAATTGTTGGAACTGCTGGGGAGTGAGATGGGTTTCGACCCCCTGAACCTGTTGTAAATGGCTGGCTAATTCTCGATAGATAGCCAAGGGCATTTGGGGATAAATAATGGTTTGTTTTTGTTGAATAGCAATCGATCGCACGGGTTTTATTCTCCTGATTCGGAAATATTATAGCTGATCGAGGCTTGCGGTGCGGCGGCGGGTTCGGGGACACCATCCCCTAGGCGACGGGTAATAGTTCGACCGCTTTGTTCTAGAACAATATAGGGGTTATCGGGATCGGTGTTGATCGCTTTAACTAAAATTAAACCATTAGAGAGGGTAGAACCGGGGATAACTCGACGTTCCGTGGCTTCTCCGGGGGCTTTCACGATCGCCATAGCAGTGGTAGGTAACTGGACGATGCCCGATACTTGCACTTCTTCCGCTTCCGTTGGTTGCGGTGGTGGTGGCGGCGCTTTAACTATCGGTCGTCTGGGAGTGGGACGATTGCCTACGGATGCGGATGGGGGTGCGGCTGCGGTAGCCGCCGGAGTCCCAGCTGGGGGTTTTTCTTCCGCTGTAATCGTAATATTTGGTTGTAGGGGAAAGGGGGCAAAGGGATCGCTGCGACCGCGATTAATTTCTGCCCGTTTTTGGTCAGGATCGGTAGCGGGAATCAATCCCGCTACCCTTGGGGGGGTTGGTTCGGTGGCCGGTTGCACAGCACCGCTAAAGGCAGGTGGTTGGGCAGCCGGGGGACTGGGAGAGGGGGTGGGGGTGGGGGTTTCTTGGCTGGGTGGTGGGGATTGATTAGCTTGGTCAGAAGCTGGACATCCCACCAACAATAAAGCGACACTCCCCACCGATAGGATTAGCGGCAATTTTTTCATGGGGAAACAAAGACAAAATGGCCCGGTCGGACAACCTTGGATACTAACATAACATTTGTTCCCCAGAAATCTAGGCCGATGATAGGGGGAAAGTCAGGAACTTGACCCCCCCGGTCCAGTTTTAATACTGACTACCAGATTTGCGATGACCGATGGCGGTGACACCGTTACCATCCAAAACTTGACCCCGCTCGACGGTGGCATAGACTAACCAGCGATCGCCGCAGAGTTGTCGCTCTTTGACCGTACACTCTAGATAGGCGAGACTTTCGCTTAAAATCAGACAGCCATTTTCCCCGACTTGGGTTTCTAATTCCGTAAAGACATCGCTGCCGGATTTGATGCGATTGGAAAAATGACGGCGTAAATTGCGCCCTTCCTTGAGAATATTCAAGGTAAAGGCGGTTCCGGAGTTAATTAGGCGATCAGCGGCTTGTTCGTCAGCAACGGCGATAATTAGCCCCGGGGGGTTAAAACTGGCTTGGGATACCCAAGAGGTCAGGAAACCAGCATGATCCTCGCCCTGACGAGTGGTGAGAACAGAGAGGGAACCGACAATCCGACCAACGGCCTGGGCAGTGCGATCGATTTGTGTTTCGGTCATTCCCTGTTGGGGAACCCGCAATTTTTTGGTTTTTTTCAAGGTCCTGGCGAAGGTTTCTCCAGCTAAATAACCTGCTTGTAAACAGCTTTCTGTGGGGCTAAAACGCACGCGCAAGGATTCAAAACCGAGGCGATAATTAGCATCTTTGAGTTTAGTTTCAATTAAATCTACAGCTTCCCCACTCCAACCGTAGGAACCAAAAACCCCGGCTAATTTAGTTTTTGCTGCCGTGGAAAGAACGATTCCTAAAGCGGTTTGGATCTGGGTAGGAGCGTGACCGGCTAAGGTGGGAGAACCGATAATAAATCCGTCACAATTTTCGATCGCTTGACTAATTTCGGCGGGGGTGGCAAACTCACAATTTATTGATTCTACGGCCAGATCATTTTCTAATAATCCTCGTTCGATCGAGCGGGCCAGGGTGGCAGTATTTCCGTAGGCAGAAGCATATAATAAAGCCACTTGTAGAGGTCGAGTTTTTTGTTCTTGACACCAATAACGATAATCGTGGGCAAGACGACTAAGACTATAACGAATTATCGGACCGTGGGCGGGTGCATAATATTGGGCGGGAAATTCTTTAATTTTGTCGAGGGCTGTTTCTACCGCTTTGGATTGCACGGCATGGAGACAATCAAAATAATAACGACGATCCACATCTAATTCTTTCCAATTTTTATCCCAAAGATCGTCACTGCACAGATGTACACTAAAGAATTTATCGCTGTATAAAATTTGGTTTTTTTGGTCAAAAGTGCAGATACCATCAGGCCAGCGGGGCGTAGGGACATTAATAAAACTTAGTTGATGACCTTGCCCTAAATCAAGGATTTCATCGCTTCGTATGCCCAAATTTTGGGCATCGGGAAAGGCATTTTTAAGGGTATTGACGGCAGATTTAGAACAGAGGATGGTGATTTGATGGGTGGCGGCTAATAAGGCCTTTAAAGTGACGATACGGTTGGGATTAACGTGACTGAGAATCAGATAATCGAGACGATGTAAGGAGATATATTGACGAATTTCTTCTAAATAAATTTCGGTGAAGGATTCTCCAGGGGGATCGATTAAGGCGGTTTTATCGCCACAGATAAGATAGGAATTAGCGGTGGTTCCCCGTTGACGAGCATATTCTATTTCAAATTTTAATCTGTCCCAAGTACGGGAGCGAAAAACCCAAGTTTGATCGGCAATTTCGGCGGTTTGAACATCGCGGGAGCGATTATTAATAGCAGGATTGGGAATTAAAGTATTAGTGGTCATAATTGTTAAGTTGGGTGTTAGTTGTTGGGTGTGGGGTGTGGGGTGTGGGGTGTGGGGTGTGGGGTGTGGGGTGT
>NZ_JASJFE010000163.1:0-2771 GCF_030067735.1 Microcystis sp. M53598_WE2
AACAGCTTCTAGGGAATAGGTAACGGTTTCGTTAGACATGGTGAACAACTCCCATTAGATATATTTTCTCGGTCCGCTATCGGAGACTATTTTAAGACTAAACCAGTTCGCCGCTTTCTTGTAAAGAGTGGAGACGCTGATAGATTCCCTGCTGATTTAATAATTGGTCATGGCTACCGATCTCGACAATGCGACCATTATCCAAAACGACAATTTGATCAGCTTCTCGAACAGTACTGAGACGGTGGGCGATAATAATCGTGGTGCGAGTGCCTAAGATGGATTTCATGGCTAGTTGAATGGCTCTTTCTGACTCATAATCTAAGCTAGAAGTGGCTTCATCAAAAACTAACACATCTGGATCAACAATTAACGCCCTAGCAATTCCTAAACGCTGTCTTTGTCCCCCCGAAAGACGTACGCCCCTTTCCCCTACAATAGTGGAATAACCATTAGGTAATTCCTGAATAAATTCATCGACACGGGCAATTTTACAGGCTTCTTCTACCTTCTCGAAGCTAATATTAGGATTACCATAGGTGAGATTTTCTAACACCGTACCATTAAACACATCTACTTCTTGATGGACAATCGCTAACCGTCGCCGATACCAAGTCACATCTAAGCGACTAATATCCTCGCCATCCATCAGAATTTGCCCTTGATTTGGTTCAAAATAGCGGAAAAGTAACTTAACTAAAGTGGATTTTCCTGAACCAGATTTGCCCACTAATGCCACGGTTTGATAGGGTTCAATCAGCAAATTAATATCCTTGATAATCGTTCTTTCAGCACTATAGCCAAAGTTAAGATTTCTTAATTCCACTTTCCCTGTAAAATGATAGGGATTATGTTGGGCATGATCGGCTAAAAGACTACCAGCATCAGTGCCACTGGGCAAGTTGATAAATTCCTGTAAACGTGCCATAGAAGCATAGCGACGGGCGAAAGTTTCTGCCATTTGGGATAGGGGATCTAATTCCGCATAGGCCATACTAGCGAGGGTATAGGTGGTGATAAAATGCCCGATCGAGATTTTCTGTTGGACGGTGGCTAGGAGAGTAAAGAAAAATACTCCAAATAAACTAGCTTGGACGAGGGTTTTTTCCCAAGTAATTAAGTCCACATAACCCTTATGAATGCGATAGATAACGTAGGTAAATTCTCTCTCTAAACGCTGTTTTTGACGATATAATTCCTGTCCTTCTGTGGCAAAAGCTTTGACGGTTTTGATATTAGTAATAATCTCAGAATTGCGACTTTGGGTATTTTCGATGTGCTGATCAAGAATTCTTTCTTTTTGCATTAAATCTTTTAAATCTCTCAAAATAAAAGCTACAATTAATACGAAAGAAATAAGAAAAGCAAGGGCGATCTGCCATTGAATTACCCAAATAACAATAAAGATACCGAAAACTCTAAACAATTTTGGGATCATCATTCCCGCCACTTCGGGATAAGTCCAAGTATGATTTTCTATCCCTTTGGCGATCCGGTTAGCGATGCGTCCTGGATTATTTTCATCGTAAAAAGATAGAGGTAAGGTGAGAATTTTGGCAATAATTTTTTTGAGATGATCTCGTCGCGCTCTTAAGGATATTTCCCAGTGAAACCATACACCCACCCAAGGCTGAATTGGTGCTTTAATTACCGTGGTTAGGAAAATTAAGCCTAATAATACTGCCAAACTAACCCACTTTTCTGAGGCAACGGGAGTTAAAACCATGGTGCGATCGACTAAAGATTGCACGAATCCATCTAAAGGCTGATGAGAAAGAACATTAAGGATCTGTCCGACGGCGTAGGGAACCATCAGATCGATAATTTCAAAGACACTCGATGCAGCAATGCTCAAAAAGGCGGCTTTTTGATAATTGCGATAGTAACTGAGAATATCCCGTAAGGAAGCCATAACATCAAGTAAATTGCCAATTTTTAACTTCTATCTGGTAACTGCTAACTGAAGAGACTAAAGGCACTTTTGGGATTGTTTTTCTGGAGTTACCATTATACTACAATACTACAAAAATCTGCCGACCTAGAAATTTCTAGGACAAAAGCCTTGTCATAGTCTTGTATTCTCAATCAGCTATTAGTCAGGAGACGATGCCAGATCAGCTTATATTTCATCCTTGGCAGAAGCACCACAGATCAATTTATCGGAAATTTTGGCGAATATTATCACAAAAATTAATAAATTTCTGAAAGGTTTTTAAGTGTTCGGTTTTATCGATACGCTGTATTATAAAGCTTTTTTTCGGTACTTCTTCCTTCAACTAAAAAATAAATATTCATCGATTAACTAATTCCTTGGGGAAATTCTTCTAAGACATTGATAAGATCAATAAAGGCTTTTTGTCGAGTTTTAGAAATATGAAAATCAGCCGCATTGTGTACCTGAATTACTCCTCCTTTACGAGTGACTATTTTCCAATAGGCAGGACTGATATTATTAATTATATAGGGATGATGACTGGTAATAATAAACTGTAAATCTCGATAATTAACTAATAAATCTTCTGTTAAAGTGTCCAAACAGTTAACCCCCAAACTATTTTCAAATTCATCGATTAATATAACGCTCCCATCAGGAGATAATTTGATCGTTGCTAAGAACATCAGGCTTTTTATCATTCCAGAGGAGATATTTGGTTCTACAATCCAGACATGAGAGTTTTTTTCTTTTATTTGTATGCGAGGTAAGTCTTCAAGTAAAAAAATTGGAGTTAATGAAACAAGCATACCAATATCACCTAGTTTGAATGGTTCTA
>NZ_JASJFE010000769.1:0-1414 GCF_030067735.1 Microcystis sp. M53598_WE2
GAAGGGGGATTGATTATTAAATGGAGTAGAAAACTTAAAAATAAGGGTAATGCTGTCAATGTAACTTAAATGCGTAAAAGCTTACTAAGTAGTCGTGCAAAATTAATTTCCTAGTGAAGATAGGCAAAAGGCAAAAGGCAGGAGGCAAGAGGTGGTTAGATATGTGTAATTAATTTTGCTTAGGTACTTATATATAGCGTTTCTCGCATCTGTGCGGCACAGTTAAACCTTTGCTGCTTAAGCTGTTCAGGATCGAGACTGTACCTCTTGTGAATCAGAAATGCTATAAATTGAACTGATCACACAAAGAATAAGAGAACCAACCATTTGCTTATTTCTATAGATAGGATTGAATATTTCTATACAAATCTTCTTGAAAAATATTTTGACCGATTGTACAGTTGGGCTGTAATTTAATTTATTTTTAGGGCCATGGCCACCAAATCGCCAAAATTATTCGAGTCATTGCGGTCATAGACCGCAATGACTGTCACTACTGTTAGCCTCACTCTAGCCGCTGCTTCTAGTGCTAGTGCCGCGACAGTGTTCGGTTTCCAAACTCCCTACGCTCCCATTAACTGGACATTTACCAATAGTAATGCCGACGGGTTCGTCAATACCAGCGGCGCTCCTGCTTCCATTAGCCTGACTGGGGGGAACAATAGTTCTTTCAATTCTGGAACCACAAGCTACACCACCACTGCGGCTGCGGCTGGGACGGTGACGTTTAATTGGAACTATGCGACTGGTGATGTTAGTGCTTTCTGGGATCCCTTCGGATATCTGCTCAACGGCAGCTTCATCCAAGTAACTAATAATGGGGGAGGTGTTGTCCAAAACGGGACATCGACGTTTAACGTCCTAGCTGGCGACAGCTTTGGTTTCCGTATTTTCACTCGCGACAACTCTGTTGGACCCGGTAGTGTGACGATTTCTAACTTTTCTGCCCCGATTCCCGAACCGTCAACTGTGCTGAGTTTGCTGGTACTAGGAGGCTTAGGCGCTGGACTGAAGTACCTTAAGCGGAATTGATGTCCCAAAAAACAGGGGACTAGGAGTTGACCTCTCCTCCTAGTTCCCAACTTGATTAGCTGTTGACTGTCTGCGAGTGCCGGAGTTTGGAGCGGGGAGAGTTGCACAATTCTGGCTTTAAGTCAATAGCCTTTACAAAACTTCAAAAATTGCAACATAAAAAAATTTCATCACTGGCGGCTTTTTTTGGGCAAGAGAATCGATATAGTCCCCGGATTGCCTTGGTTTTCCGTTGATTTGAGATTTAATGCTTAAACTAAGCCCACAGCATACCATGATCATACCAGATTAATAAATGTAGGCAACCCCGATTTACAGCTAAATTTTGGCAAATTCTGGGAAAATCAAAATCTTGTAACTTGCTTGTTACACTTGACTAATC
>NZ_JASJFE010001049.1:0-1542 GCF_030067735.1 Microcystis sp. M53598_WE2
CACCCCTATGGAGGATTAACTATTGCTAATCCCATTTATCGGGAAGTTTTACCCAGGGTGTTAACTGTGACACCAATGGCTTCTTTACCAATGATTGCACCCACTTGGTTAACCCCAGAAGGTGAATTAAATCTAGCTGCTTTATTAACAGCATTTCTCAAATTTTGGCGACAACAGGTCGAACCGTTATTAGGTAGTACAGGCTATCATGAAATCGCTCCACATATTGTATTAATGGCTTTTTTACATCGTGTTATTAATGGTGGGGGAGTTTTAGAAAGGGAATATGCAATTGGTAGCGATAGAATGGATTTATGTCTGAGTTATAAAGATGTAATTTTAGGGATTGAATTAAAAGTATGGCGGGATAAAAAACGCGATCCTCAAGCTGATGGGATCGAACAATTAGAGTCTTATTTAGGGCGTTTGGGTTTAGATTTTGGTTGGTTATTTATCTTTGATAGGCGGAAAAATGCCTTACCAATGGAAGAAAGATTATCCACTGAAGTTGTGGTGACAGAAAATCAATATAGAATTACTGTGATTAGGGCATGAGTGTTATATTTTTTGTTTCACGCAGAGGCGCTACAGTCGCAGAGAGGAGAAAGGAAAGAGGGATTTTTGCAGATTGTTTTTATCTGTATCCTTGAAAATTGTAGAGTAAACAAATATGGACGAATTACCATTAGGGATAACTTTTAGGGATTAGGGAAAAAGACGATTTTTCCCAGAATGCCTAGTATTCCTGTCACCAAAATTCCGACAATGCCAAGAAACCCATTAGTAGTAATATTAACCCGTGCATTCAGGTCGTCAATACGCTTTTCTATTTCCATAACTTTAGAATCTAGGGCTTTAATATCCCCTCTTATTTCTGATTGTCCTATCTCTAGCTTATTAACATCTCTTTGTAAAGAGTCGATTTTTCCCTCAATCCTTGTCAGGACTGCTTCTAGGGAATAAGTTACGGTTTCGTTAGACATTTTGCTAAACTCCTACTTTTGCTGATTTTTTCTCTAATCGACAAGGCATCAAAATTGCCGATATGCAAGACTAAGGATAACTTTTAGGGATTAGGAAAAAAGACGATTTTTCCCAGAATACCTAGTATTCCTGTCACCAAAATTTCGACAATGCCAAGAAACCCATTATTGCTAATATTCACCCGTACATTCAGGTCGTCAATACGCTTTTCTATTTCCATAACTTTAGAATCTAGGGCTTTAATATCCCCTCTTATTTCTGATTGTCCTATCTCTAGCTTAGTGAGACGCTCATTAACATCTCTTTGTAAAGAGTCGATTTTTCCCTCAATCCTTGTCAGGACAGTTTCAAGGGAATAAGTTACGGTTTCGTTAGACATTGTGCTAAACTCCTACTTTTGATAACTTTAATTAGGGCTTGCTGAAAAAATAAGAGGTTCTTCGTTACTTGGTATGGTTCGATAGGGGGGCATAAATCGACTAAATCCTTATCTGGCAAGAGACTTAATTCGATTAGTTCGCTCTAGATAAAAAACAATTGACAAAAATCGCTAAATGC
>NZ_JASJFE010000369.1:0-1337 GCF_030067735.1 Microcystis sp. M53598_WE2
ATTGCCATCAAACCTTGGACAGAATCAATCAGACAGAGTATAATCTAGTCAGAGATTTGTCAATATTAGGTAATCCAGTATATTTAGAAGTACCACGCCGTCAGTTTCATTGTCAAAAGTGCCAAAAGTATATCAGCGAAAGACTAAGTTTTATGAGATTAAGACAGCCTCAGACAATTCGCTATGAATCGATGATTTATGAGAGAGTAAAAAATTGTAGCATCGAAGAAATAAGTCGAGAAGAAGGGTTAGGATGGTCAGAAGTTGAGTTAATATTTAATAACTGTGCTAAAGAACTAGAAAAGGAAGAGTGGGAAGCACCAGAACGAATAAGCTTAGATGAGTTTAGTAACTTAAAAGGACATAAAGATTTCATAACAACGGTCGTAGATCTGGACAAGAAAATTTTACTAGATGTGATTAAAGGACATAAGCAAGAAGAATTAATGGAAGCCTTAAAAGCACAACCAGAAGCAATTCGGGAGAAAGTGAAAGAAGTGAGCGTCGATATGTGGTCAGGATTTACGGCAGTGATCAAGGAATTATTTCCCAATGCTAAAATCATCTATGACCGTTTTCATGTAATGGCTATCATCAATGACGAGCTTAATAAATTGAGAAAGTTAATGGGGGTGCATGAAAAGGGATTACCTCATTTATTATGGAAGAATAAAGAGGACTTAAAGGACGAGCAAAAACAACAACTAGAAGTTATCTTAAAAGAACATCCCTGCTTGGGAATAGCCGACGAAATGAAAGAAGAAATTAGACAAATTTATCAAGGTTGTAGAACGTTCAAAGGTGCTGAGAGAAAATTGGAAAAATGGATAAGAATAGGCGGAATATTATATCAAAGTAGTGCCAGTATGATCCGGAAGCATTTGTCGGGTATCTGTAATTACTTTGAAAATCAGACAACCAACGGATTAATTGAGGGAATGAATACCAAAATAAAGCTTATTAAAAGAATAAGTTATGGATTTACCAATTTTGAACATCTTCGACTTAAGCTGTTTGCTTGCTTTAATTCATAACAAAAATTAACACACGAAAACCAGAAGAGCCAAATTGGCCAATTGTCAATAGCATTTGAGATGTTCCCACCCTGACAAATTATCTTTGTTCAGTTGATTATAACAGGAAAAGTAACCCCGGAACTATATTTTTAGTCTTGATTTACAAGGCTTTCAGAAATCAGCAGAGATGAAAGTATCCTCTGGAACCCTGATTCTGTCCTTTTTAGTGGCACATCGCTTAAAAGTAGCATAATCGAACAGGGGCTCTCTTGGGTTTGGTGGGTAAAATGTATTCTAAGATACAGTCCTCCTGGCGAGGGG
>NZ_JASJFE010001063.1:0-1231 GCF_030067735.1 Microcystis sp. M53598_WE2
GGAGATAATGAACCTAAAGCTATTTATCAGAAAACGCAAGCAGCATTTAAGGAACTCAGCCAATTGATTCGAGAAACACTCTCAGAAATGGATAAATATCCTTTTTTATCGGCTTTAGAACCGGCTCGACAAACCCTGAATGATGTATGTAATCAGCCTTATGATTGGTATCTTACCGATTTAACCGAACGAGAGGATGAGTTATTAGATCTTAAAGAGAATGTAATAGAGCCGATTCTGAGTTTTATGCAGGGGGAACAAAAACGGATTTATGATCGGGCTAAACTGTTATTAGAGACTCAAAAGCCCAATTTTAGTTATATCAACAGCGATAATCTATCTCAATTGAGAACAGTTCTCACGGATACCCAATGCTTTAAAGGAAGCCGGATGCAGCAGGTAAAGGGGTTAATAGAGTCGGTAGAGGCAGAAATTTCTAGCGAAGTTACCAGGGAAGTGGAACAAGCACAGGAAGAAATCGGGTTGTTACAAGAGCGAATGGGTAAAATGGCCGAGTTTTCCCAACTTTCTCCGGTGCAACAGCAGGAAATTCTGAAATCTTTTCAGGATTGTTGTGATTCTATTGCTCAAGAAGATTTGATTGCTATGATTCGCAGTACCCGTCAGAAGTTTGAAACGGATACCTATCCTCGGTTACTCTCAAAAATGACTAAGTTAACGGGGGTTGATGGGGTTTCTTCCCAGGCAACCCGTCGGGTTAAGGAGTCAGAAACTCAATATATACCCAGTCAGACAATTAAGATTAATTTTGGCAAGGCATGGCTGGCAGATGAGGCGGATGTGGAGGAGTATCTCTCGGCAATGCGTGAGGCTTTAATAGCAGAAATTAAGGAAGGTAAACGGATTCAAATTTGAGAAGTGGGGTGTGGGGTGTGGGAACTATTTACCACGATATAGAGATTACCGATTTCTTGATTGAGATGAAAAGATGATTACATCATTAGAACTGAGAAATTTTACAGCTTTTCGACGTTTAAAAATTGATTTTTCTCCGAAGATTAACGTCATTATTGGAGAAAATGGGACGGGAAAAACTCATTTGTTAAAAGTTGCTTATGCCCTTAGTTCTGGGTATAAACTGTTTAAACAGCCATCGGAGATGGAGGAGTCTGATTTAAGGGATTTTTTAACCGAGCGGTTAATTCGTCTTTTTCTTCCTTTAAATAATAAATTAGGAAAACTTCATCACACGGGAGCAGAAGAAAGGGCA
>NZ_JASJFE010000749.1:0-6792 GCF_030067735.1 Microcystis sp. M53598_WE2
GGCTATATTAAAGGTGACTAAAGTGATTAGTAACTACATTATTAAGTTTTATGAAGGGAGGGAATGCTCCAGAATCGCGACTATAATGATTAAACAGATCATTCCTGTGTCGGCGAGAGCGAGAAAATATGTCTGCCACTGAATACGAAGCAATTATCGGTTTAGAAACCCACTGTCAACTCAACACCAAAAGCAAGATATTTTGTCCCTGTCCCACCAACTTCGATAGTCCCCCCAATACTAACGTCTGTCCCATCTGTTTGGGTTATCCGGGGGTGTTACCCGTCCTTAACCAAGAAGTCCTGGCCAGTGCCGTTAAACTGGGATTAGCTATCGATGGTAAAATCACACCTCATAGCAAATTCGATCGCAAACAGTATTTTTATCCCGACCTGCCGAAAAATTATCAAATTTCCCAGTATGATCTCCCTATTGTCGAACAGGGTCAACTAGAAATCGAGATCGTCGATAAAAAAACTAAGGAAGTTAGCCGCAAAATTATCGGTATTACCCGTCTGCACATGGAAGAAGACGCGGGAAAACTGGTTCATGCTGGCAGCGAACGTCTCTCCGGTTCCACCCATTCCCTGGTGGATTTTAACCGTACAGGTGTACCATTATTAGAAATTGTCTCGGAACCGGATTTACGCACCGGGGCCGAAGCGGCGGAATATGCCCAAGAATTACGGCGTTTAGTGCGTTATCTCGGCATCAGTGACGGGAATATGCAGGAAGGTTCCCTGCGCTGCGATGTCAATATTTCCGTTCGTAAAAAAGGCACTAAAAAGTTCGGGACTAAGGTAGAAATTAAAAATATGAACTCCTTTAGTGCTATCCAAAAAGCCATAGAATACGAGATCGATCGACAAATTGAAGCGATCAAAAATGGCGAACTGATCGTACAGGAAACCCGTCTTTGGGAAGAAGCTACTCAACGGACGATTAGTATGCGGAAAAAAGAAGGTTCTAGCGATTATCGCTATTTTCCCGAACCGGATTTACCCCCCCTAGAAGTCTCCCCCGAACAGTTAAAAGCTTGGGCGGAAGAATTACCGGAATTACCCGCGCGTAAACGTCGTCGTTATGAAGAAGAATTTGGTCTTTCCGCCTACGATGCCAGGGTTTTAACCGATGATCGCACCGTGGCCGAATATTTTGAAACTGCCGTAATTGCGGGGGCCAATGCGAAATTAGTCGCTAACTGGATCAGTCAAGATATCGCCGCTTATTTGAATAATAATAAGCTGACGATCACAGAAATTTCCCTGCAAGCGTCAGACTTAGCCGAATTAGTTAAACTGATTGAAACGGGAACAATTAGTGGCAAAATTGCTAAGGAAATTTTACCCGAACTTCTCACCGAAGGCGGTTCACCGAAAGCGCTGGTGGAAAAGAAAGGATTAATACAAATTTCTGACACTTCTGCGATCGAAAAACTGATCGAGGAAATTATCGCCTCCCATCCAAGCGAGTTAGAAAAATTCCGGGCGGGTAAAACCAATCTTAAGGGATTTTTTGTCGGTCAAGTCATGAAAAAAAGCGGCGGTAAGGCCGATCCTAAATTAACTAGCCAAATCTTAGATCAAAAACTTTCTGGTTAGTTATATTCAGTGATCAGTAATCAGTAAACAGTAATCAGTGGGGAGCTTTTTTTCAGTGATCAGTAAACAGTAAACAGTAAACAGTAAACAGTGAACTTAAAACTCAAATCTGATAACTGGTAACTGATAACTGGTAACTGATAACTGATAACTGATAACTGATAACTGATAACTGATAACTGATAACTGATAACCGATAACTGATAACTGATAACTGATAACTGATAACTGATAACTGATAACTGATAACTGAAAATGACCTCGCAATTAAAGCCTAATAGCCCAAAAATCCTCGCTGTTGTCAATGGTAAAGGTGGTGTGGGTAAAACCACAACTGCGGTCAATTTAGCGGCAATTTGGGGGGAGAATCAGCGTGTTTTGCTGGTGGATGCGGATCCGCAGGGTTCCTCCACTTGGTGGGTAGAAAGAAATCAAGCGGGTATGGTATTTGATTTAGCCAAGCAAATTAATACAGAGAAATTAGGAGAATTGCGTCAAATTATCGAGTACGATCTGATCGTGATTGACACACCACCAGCTTTGCGCTCCGAATTACTTACGGCAGTAATAGCAGAATCAGATTATTTAATTTTACCGACTCCTCCCGCACCGATGGATTTAATGGCTTTAATTGACACGGTACGCACGGCAGTTAAACCCTTAGGAATTGCCTATCGGGTTTTGTTAACGAAAGTGGATTCCCGTAGTCTTAAGGAAACTTTAGAAGCACAAAATACTTTATTAGAATTAGGTATTCCCGCCTGTCATGCTTTTGTCAGAAATTATAAGGCCCACGAAAAAGCCGTTTTAGACGGGGTAGCTATTACCAATTGGCGCGGTAAAAATGCCCAAGAAGCCAGTGCCGATTATCGTCGTGTGGCCGAAGAATTGGAACGGGATTGGTAGATTTATCGACAGGTTTTCTAAGGACAATATTTTTGTAGTAAAGAAATCACTAAATCCAGACCATCGGGCTGAACTTGAATAGTATAGGCTTCCGCTTCAATTTGTCTGCTAAAACCCTGATAATTCATAAAAAATCTTCTGGTCATTGCTGGTGGTTCTATGGCTAAATTAAGAGCTTTAACTGTTTTGCCTCCATGACAAAGTTGAGCGGCATGGACAGCTTCATGAATTAATGTTGGTCGGGCAATACCTAAGTCAAAAACTAGGGGATGAATCCAAATAATTCTAGTTTTACTATCAAATAAACCGTAGGCTCCTCGCACTGGTGGCGGGGCAATTTTGACGATGAAATTGTGTTTTTCTAAAGCTTTCTGCAGCTGGAGAAAATCAGGGTTTGCCGCCGATAAATTTTCTCCTGCAGCTAATTGCATCCCTAGAAAAACAGCAGCAATTGTGTAATAAATGCCCATCAGGTGATAGTTCCTATTAAAAAAATATCAAAATTAGCAGGAGGTTATTCATTGATGAATCGAACCATCGGGGAGAATTGTTCCTGTTAAAATTGCTCCAGTTAATTTCACCATAATACGCTTACCAAAGCCAATTTTTGCCCCGCGTAAATCCGCCGCCGACAGATCCGCCCCGCTTAAATCCGCCCCGATGAGATTGGCTTCCTGTAAATTTGCGCCCTTAAGGTTAGCTTCGAGGAGATTGGCGCGAAAAAGATTAGCTTTGTACAGATTAGCTTTTTCTAGGTTAATTTTGTGCAGGAAGCTATCGCTTAAGTCGGCATGGCTTAAATCAGCCCCGATGAGACTGCGACTAGAGAGATCTTTTTCTTTCAGGTTAGCTCCCTGTAAATCGGCTCCGTTTAAATCCCGATAGTGAGGGCGCCAGGCGCCCTGATTGTGAACCTGATGGTTATTCTGGGAGTGGCTGTGTTGACTGTGGGTTTGTTGACTGTGGGTTTGTGAATTTTGGCCGGGTTGGCTAGGGTGAGGCTGATAGGGAGAAGCAGTTTTATAGGCGTGGGCGGGCTGTTTTTCAGTTTTAGGGGCGGAATTGGAGCGTTTAGGAGAATTTTGATGAATTTGCCGCAATTGTTCCCTAGCTTGGTTAATTTCTTGCAGTTTAGCCGTGGCTTTTTCCAAAAGACGCTGATTATCTTTGGGAATGCGATCGGGATGCCAAATAAACACCAAATCTTTGTAGGCTTGATTGATCTCATCGAGAGATGCCCCATGATCTAACCCTAAAACTTTATAGTATCGCTCCAATTCTTTCATCATCGAAGTCCTAATACAAGGATAAAAGCATTAATGGCCACAATTTTGCTGAGTCTTGTCGGATTTTCTAGGAGAGGATTTCTTTCAGGATAATTTGACTCTGGGAGAGTTGCCATAAAATTTGAGAAAATGTCTGGTAATTAAGAAAATCTCGTTTTTCTATCCTGTTTTGTGGCGTAATTGTATAGCACATAACAGCAAAATTAGCAAATTTTTGATACAAAACTTAATTTTTGCTGTTGGGGGTTAGGGAGAGGGAAGTGGGGAAGTGGGGAAGTGGGGAAGTGGGGAAGTGGGGAAGTGGGGAAATTGAACTAAAACCCCAAGACCCCAACACCCCCCCGCAACGCGCACGCAGTGACCACCCCAACACCTAAAACCTGCCGACCGCCGACCGCCGACCGACTGCTGTATGATAAAACTTGTCCCGATAGGATAAATCAAGGTTGTGAAATTTGGTCAGTGGTTGGGGTTTATCTGTTTAATAATGGCTCTGTATGTATTGTGGCAGATTCGACAGCTGTTATTATTGATTTTTATGGCGATCGTGTTTACCGTAGCCTTAAATAGATGTGTGAAAGGATTGCAGAGATTGGGGATTAAAAGGGGTTTGGCTATTTTAATTACCCTGCTGACGACTCTAGCAATTGTGATTTTATTTTTTGTAATTATTGTTCCTCCCTTTATCGAACAGTTTCAAAAATTAATTGAACTTTTACCGCAAGCTTGGGATTTAGTCCGCAATAACTCGATTCGATGGCGACAACAATTTCAATTTGATTGGTTGCCATCGCTGCCTAATTTAACTGATTTATTCCAGCAGTTACAACCTTTAGGAACCTTTGTTTT
The DNA here is from genome assembly GCF_030067735.1 of Microcystis sp. M53598_WE2. Classification (NCBI taxonomy): domain Bacteria; kingdom Bacillati; phylum Cyanobacteriota; class Cyanophyceae; order Chroococcales; family Microcystaceae; genus Microcystis; species Microcystis sp. M53598_WE2. The sequence continues at coordinate 4,643 of NZ_JASJFE010000749.1, forward strand.
TAGTAACTTTTTTACCTTCTTTTCTAACTCAGTTGCGGCCATTTTGCAATTATTATTCGTGCTGGTGTTAGCAATTATGCTGTTAGCCAACCCCCAACCCTATCGACAAGCTTTCTTAAAATTATTTCCTAACTTCTATCGTCGTCGTGCCGAGGAAATTCTTACCCTATCGGAAGCGGGTTTAGGTAATTGGTTGTTGGGAATTGCCATTAGTTCAACTATGGTGGGATTATTCAGTGGTTTCGGTCTTTTCGTTCTACAAATTAATCTAGTTCTCGTTCATGCTATCCTGGCAGGATTGCTCAATTTTATCCCTAATATCGGACCGACTGCTAGTGTGATTTTTCCGATCCTCATTGCTGTTATCGATGCACCTTGGAAAATTGTCGCTATTCTGATTCTCTATTTTATTATCCAAAATGTCGAAAGTTATTTGCTGACACCAACTGTCATGGCTAAACAGGTATCTTTACTACCAGCAATTACCCTAATCGCTCAAATTTTCTTCGCTCAAATATTTGGCATCTTAGGTTTATTATTGGCTTTACCTTTGACAGTGGTAGTAAAAACATGGTTAGATGAATTATTATTCAAAGACATTTTAGATAAATGGGATCACGGTCATAACAAATCTTAAATAATCTCGGCAAAAGTCATGAAATTAATCATTCTTACTCTCGTTATTTTATCTAATTTTTTTGCTCCCCTCCCAGCTAAGTCTGAAACGGTTCTAGAAAAAATTAAACGCACGGGATTATTAGAAGTAGCTATGAGAGAAGATGCCATTCCTTTTGGCTATCGGGATAGTAATAATAATTTGCAGGGATTATGCTTAGATTTTATCCAATTGCTCAGAGGGGAACTAAAGCATAAATTAAACCTCCAGATCATCAGTGTCAAAATTTATAAATCAACTTTATTTAATCGCTTCCAGTTATTGGAAAATAAAACCGTTGATTTCGAGTGTGGTCCCAATAGTATCAGAAAAAATATACCTGATGGTGTCAGTTTTTCTCGTCCTTTTTTTGTCACGGGAACTCAGTTTTTAGTGAGGAGTGATAATCAGAAGAATTTTAACTTTTCTTCGTCCTTAGAAGGTATAAGTATTGGAGTTTTGCGAGATACCAGCACTCAAGAATTATTAAGACAAAAATATCCTCTTGCTACCTATCAAGAATTTCAAGGAGTGACGGGAAGACTGCGGGGTATCCAAAGTTTAAGAAGGAATAGAATAGATGCTTTTGCTAGTGATGGTATTCTGCTAATTGGAGAAGCTGTCATTCTCGGTTTGTCCTTAGAACAAGATTATAAACTTATCCCGCGCAATCCTTTAAATTGTGATTATTATGGTTTCATTCTTCCCGCTAATGATCCCCAATGGCAAGATTTTATTAATGGGGTTATCGTCACCAGTGAGAACAGAAATATTTTTAAAACATGGTTTACTGAAGTTGCTTCCTATTTTATACATACCTGGCAGTATTGTCGTAATAACCCCGAAAAATCCCAGTAAAACTTAACGATTATGCCCAAAAAAAATGATTTATTTTGGTTAGTTAGTTCCAGTACAATAATCCTGTTTGTTTGCAGTGCTATCAGACATATTTTATTTCAATCTAATGCTCTCGATCTTGGTTGGTTCGATCAAGGAGTTTACCTAATTTCTCAAGGTAAACCACCGATTATATCTTTTGTTGACTACCATATTTTAGGCGATCATATCGCTTTTATTCTCTATCCTATAGCCTTACTTTATAAAATTTATCCTAGCGTTTATTGGCTGCTTTTCTTACAAGCTTTTTCCCTTTCTCTTGGTGCTTTTCCCCTCTGGCAATTGGCAATAGAAGCGGGATTAAAAGAAAAACAAGCTTATACATTAGCCTTAGTTTATCTGCTCTATCCCCTAATTTTTAATGTTAATCTCTTTGATTTTCATCCAGAAGTGATCGCAGTGCCAGCGATTTTTTGGACAATTTTGGCGGCAAGATTAAATAATCTCTGGGGATTTTGTCTAGGAATCATTATTATTCTCGGTTGTAAAGCAATTCTCTCTTTAACATTGTTGGGAATGGGTATCTGGTTACTTCTCTGGGAAAAGAAAAAAATCCCCGGAATAATTGCCATGATTACCGGCATTCTTTGGTTTATTA
>NZ_JASJFE010000879.1:0-1454 GCF_030067735.1 Microcystis sp. M53598_WE2
GATATAGTCAGTATTCCCCAAAGACCAAAAGTGGAAGAATGCGAGAATTATATTTTAATAATAGTGCCAATGGCTATCCTGATCGATCATCAGGGTTTTTTGCTAGAACAAATCAGTTTAATCGTTGGGAAGAATTATGTTTTAACCGTGCAGGAAGAAGGACAATACGATTCTTTAGAGGGAGTTAGGGAAAGAATCCGTTTAAATAAAGGTTCCATCCGGCAGCAAAAATCGGGTTATTTAGCCTACTCAATTTGGGATGCCATTATTGACGGTTATTTTCCTGTTTTAGAGTCCTACGGAGAAAGAATCGAGGAGTTAGAAAACGAAATTTTAGCTAGTCCCACGGAACAGACTTTATCAAAAATTTACCAAATACGTCAGGAATTACTCTCCCTGCGACGAGCAATTTGGCCGCAAAGGGACACCCTCAATGCGCTTTTACGGGATGAGTACATTGTCATCGATACAACGATTAAACCCTATCTAAGAGACTGTTATGACCATGTGGTACAAATCCTCGATGTTATCGAAAATTACCGGGAATTTGCCAATGGTTTAATGGATTTTTACCTGTCTTCCGTGAGTAATAAAATGAACGAGATTATGAAAACTTTAACGGTAATCTCGACGATTTTTATCCCGCTTACCTTCATTGTCGGTATTTATGGCATGAACTTTGATACTGATAAATCCCCCTATAATATGCCCGAATTAGAATGGTATTGGGGCTATGTGTTCGTCTGGGTGTTGATGCTAACCGTTGCTTTCAGTTTAATCATTTTCTTTTGGCGACGCGGCTGGTTTAAGAACCTATCGACAGTGAAGAAAAGATAAACTGTTAAGCAGATTAGACAGACCGGACGACATGGCCGGCATCTAGCAAGAGAAAATGGCTATTGCAGAGAAATTAATAGTTTAGTGTCTACGGTATTTTTTAACACTTTCAGTTGATGGCTTCTCATTTTGTCCAACCAACTATAGTGCTGGCTGTGACATTGATAGACGATATCGATGTCACCAATCTCTGACTTAACCTGAGCCAAGTAGTTTTCTAGTTCGCTAATTTTCATAACCAATCTCGCTTGCGCTGAAGGACATCAACCCCAAACCAAGAATTATCGCTAAAGGATAGGGGTGACTACAGTTACTATTATAGGCCGATCATAATTCTTAAAAAAGTTCTTATCTAACAAAGTTAGCTAATGTCAGGGTTAGATGATATTAGCAAAGTTTCTTTCTAGTCGTCTAGGGGGCAGGGCCATTCCTAGGTAAGGGGGCTAATTTACCGAAGAAGGGCTGCAGTAATGCCCAAGCAATGTCGATAATCGCAACAAGTCAAGAAATAAAAAATTCTCGATATTGTCTTTCACTTCCCCCAGCTTCAATAATTAATTCTTTTTTCATTACTTTTTAGTCTCTGGAGGTCGCTGTTTAGAAGCTGCCGCAATCGC
>NZ_JASJFE010000205.1:0-1178 GCF_030067735.1 Microcystis sp. M53598_WE2
ATATTCCTGTAATATTCGCCAAGTTTCTACTTCCACTCCATCCACTTTCGGATTACCGACAAAAATGCAAGCTTTCCCAGCTTGTTTTAATTTTCTGGTGGCATTTTCTAAAGCATTGATAGTGTGACAAAAATAGGAATCGAGTATTTTATGTAAATTCTCTTTCTCTAAAGTCGATCTCACTTGATTTAAGGTTTCGGTTTCGATTAATCTGGTAGCCTGTCGGTAGGGAATTTCTAGCTTAGAGATTTTTTGCACTTCTTTTTCTGTATATCCTAACCAATATAAATCTAGTTTTGCTGTTCTGATATATTCTTGTGCTTGCAGATAGGGGGGTGAACTAATTAAACAATCTAACTCTAGATTTTGATCGATCTCAAAAGTGGCACTATCTACTCCTCCATAAAAAAGCACCTGATTACAATTATGCCAAGTGACGGCAATATATTGATTAACGCTGGTTAAAGTTTCAAAACTCATCTCTTTAATCGTTCGTTTTAATTCCTCTTGCCAATCTCTTTGTAATAGTTCCTGTATATCTGATTTTTTGTATTTCGATTGAAATAATTTAGGTTTGGTATGTTCTGCATAGGAAAACTGTTTACTAACTTTCACTAAAACCGCTTGAATAATCTGGGAATATAAATCAGGTTCTAGACTTTTTTGACCTGCCCAAAGTTTCTGCAAAACTGCTAAAATATCCTCTGGATACCAATAGTTTAAATTTGACCACTGAGGGATAAATTTATCCTTGCTGGCAAAAACTTCTAAGATTTTTTTATCTAACTCTGAGTAACTCAATGGTTCTTGGTGTTCTGTAATCTTAATCGGTATAATATGGTTTAAAAGATAATTCAGGTCAGTTAAAACCGCATTTCTTTGAGAAAGTTTAGCCTCTAAACCCACCGTACCAGAACCAGCAAAAGGATCGATAATCCAATCATCCTTTTTGGTGTAATTATCAAGGCAAAATCTCACCACTTGGGGAATAAATTTGGCAGGATAATAATAGATACCATGGGTTAGATAACTGGTGCTGGTGATTTCTGGTACTAAATCTCGAAAAGAAACTAATCGCGGGGTTCCCCGATTAAATTCTTCTAAATTATTAGAATCGAAAAGTTCTAGTTGCATAATGTATTTTAATTATTTCTAATTTTAGAGTAACAAGCCTTAAG
>NZ_JASJFE010000221.1:0-1976 GCF_030067735.1 Microcystis sp. M53598_WE2
GACACCCCCCTTATCAAGGGGGGCAGGGAGGATCGGCACCACCCTTATCAAGGGGCGCAGGGGGGACCCCCCAGCCTATCGGCACCCCCCTTATCAAGGGGGGCAGGGGGGATCAGAGGCAAAATCTATCTTCAATTTAATTATAACTACTTACTTAACTGTTCACTGATAACTGAAAAAAATGACAAACTATCGCAATCCTGCCCCCACTGTTGATATTATCATCGAACTGATCGACTCGCCCCACCGTCCGATCGTACTAATTGAGAGAAAAAATCCGCCCTTTGGCTGGGCAATTCCGGGGGGATTCGTGGACTACGGCGAATCGGTGGAAACGGCGGCCATTCGGGAAGCTTACGAGGAAATCAGCTTGCAGGTGCAGTTAATCGAGCAATTTCACGTCTATTCCGATCCTAACCGCGATCCGCGTCAACACACCATTAGTATCGTTTTTATCGCCACGGCAAAAGGCCAACCGATCGCTGCCGATGATGCCAAAAAAGTCGGGATTTTTCATCTCTGGGAATTCCCCCAACCTTTATGCTTTGATCACGATCGCATTCTCAATGATTATCGTCGTTATCGGGATTATAAAATTCGTCCCACACATTAGACCCCAACCTAGCCATAAAAGCAATCCTTGCCAAAAACGTCCCCGAAAAACCTTAAAAAATTAGACACTTCTGAGGGCGACAATCGGCTCCAATTTAGAGGCACGATAGGCGGGAAAAACGCCAAAAAAGAGACCAATACCCGTGGAAACGCTCAAAGACAGGGCGACGGCGGTGGCGGAAACAGTGGCAGCCAGGGGAGAGAAACTGGAGACGAGAACGATCGCTCCTGCACCGACGAGAATACCAAGCGCACCGCCGGCGATGGAAACGAGAGTTGATTCAATCAGAAATTGTAAGAGAATATCCTGTTCTCTGGCTCCGATCGCTTTTCTTAGTCCGATTTCCCCGGTTCTTTCCGAAACCGAAACGAGCATAATATTCATTACCCCGATACCACCGACAATCAGGGAAATACCAGCGATTAAAGCCAAAAGTAGGGTGAGACCCTGAGTAATCGTGGCGAAGATTTCGATCATCTGTTTAGCAGTTTCGACGCGAAAATCATCCTCAGCGACGATTTTATGGCGTAAACGCAGAAGATTCTGGATTTGGAACTTAGCAGCGCGGATTTCCTCCCCCGATCGCGCGGTGAGACTAATCCAACTCAACTCGACACCGTAGGGTCCGGTTTTGCCCACCAGTTGCGAGTTCATGGTGCTAAGGGGAATAATCAGCATTTCATCCTGATTATTGCCAAAAAAGGAGCCTTTCGCCTCTAAAATCCCGATCACCTCAAAACTGAGATTTTTGATCCGCAGCTGTTGACCAAGGGGATTTTGGGTGGGAAAAAGTTGCGCTGCCACTTCCGTGCCGATCACCGTTACCCGTTTGTTGCGGGCTAGATCGATATTATTGATAAAACGACCTTTTTCTAGGGTAAAATTGCGGACAGAAGCGTATTCTGGGGTGCTTCCCGTGACTAGAGCCGTCATGTTGCGATTACGATGGGAAATCAGGAAACGAGCGTTTATTTCCGGGGCGACTTCAGCGACGGTGGGAACCTGTTCGGCGATCGCCTGAGCATCGGCTAAAACTAGGGTTTTCGGTAAATTAACGGTGGTATTGCGTGCTTGTCGCGACCCCGGCACCACAAAAATGGTATTGGGTCCCAAGTTAGCAAACTGGTCATTGGCTAAGGTTTGCGCCCCTTGGCCAATACCGATCATGGCCACTACTGAAGCGTTACCGATGATAATCCCTAACATAGTCAGGCCGCTACGCACTTTATTGGCCCCTAGGGTGGAGACGGCCATTTTTAAACTTTCGGTGATAAACATATCAGTTAGCAGTGGGGTGTGGGGTGTGGGGTGTGGGGTGTGGGGGGTGGGGAGAATAAATAAAATAATCTCCTGTCCCTGAATC
>NZ_JASJFE010000887.1:0-2482 GCF_030067735.1 Microcystis sp. M53598_WE2
GTCAAGCTTTAGATACAGTTATTCACAAGGGAAAAGCGGGAGAAACCTATAATATTGGCGGAAATAATGAGGTAAAAAATATCGATTTAGTCAGGATGTTATGTGATTTAATGGATGAATTAGCACCCGATTTACCCGTGAAACCCGCTCAGAATTTAATTACTTTTGTCAGGGACCGGCCAGGACACGATCGCCGGTATGCTATTGATGCCAGTAAAATTCGCACTGAATTAGGTTGGCAACCTCAAGAAACGGTAGAGGGGGGATTAAGAAAAACCATTCAATGGTATCTCGATCATCGGGATTGGTGGCAACCTTTGTTATCCAAAGAATATCAAGAGTATTATGGGAAAGTTTACGGTTAGATAAGGGTAAAAACTTTAATCTTAATTTTGGGTGTGTTAGCGAAAACTAACACACTTAAACCTTGTACCTCACCATTAAGATATTGGCGTTATTTTCGATAATAGCCAATGGCTGCCTCCCGTTCCCTCGATCGCCACTTGTGGAAATACCGCCTGGATGAGTTAGAATCGGAAAGGAGAATTTTTGAGTAACCATGATCAAATTACGTCTAAAACGCTTTGGTAAAAAACGCGAAGCCAGTTATCGTATCGTTGCGGCCGTTAGCACCAGTCGTCGCGATGGTCGTCCCCTAGAGGAGTTAGGATTTTACAATCCCCGCACCGATGAAGTGCGTCTCGATGAAGAAGGGATTATCCGACGCTTACAACAAGGAGCGCAACCAACGGACACCGTACGCAGCATTCTCACCAAACAGAAAATTTTCGAGAAAATCAATGCCTAGTACCCCCAATTATCTCGAACTGGTGAAATTTATGATCGAGCCGTTTTTGGAAGAGCCGGCCAGTCTGAGATTGGATATCGAGCGCTGTAAGGAAAATGAACGTCTTTGGGTGCGTGTAGCCTTCGATGATGCCGATAAAGGCAAAGTTTACGGCCGGGGAGGACGCAATTTACAGGCGATTAGAACTACCCTAGAAATGGCGGCTGCGAGTGTGGGTCGCTCTCTTTATCTAGAAGTCTATGCGGCCGAAAATGAAGCTGAACAGCGCCGCACCCGTCGTTCTCATGGTAACTTTGAAGGTACGGAAAGAAGACCGAGCAATCGCCGACCACCTGCACCCCGGCAGCTCAACAACTAACGAGCGATTTTAGGAAAACAGGGAAGGGGTTTCATCCTCGACCCTCTCCAGTTGCTCTAATTGCTGCCAAACTTTGGCGAGTAAAGTGGTTAATCCGGCTCCTGTCACGGCGGAAATAGTCAAAATCTCGGCATTGGTTATTTTAGCAAACTGCTTTTGATAGTTATCTATCGTTTCCTCGTCCACAGCATCAATTTTGTTGAAAACCAGTATTTGCGATCGCTTTTCTAATCCCCGACCATAGGCGGCTAATTCCCCTTGAATAATTTGATAATCGGCGATCGGGTCTTCTGATGTCAAGGAGACAAGATGAATTAACAGGCGTGTGCGTTCGATATGGCGCAAAAATTCGTGTCCTAAGCCGATTCCTAGGTGCGCTCCCTCGATTAATCCAGGAATATCGGCGAATACCGTCCCATCTCCCGTGGGTTTGCGTACCACTCCCAAGTTAGGAATGAGAGTCGTAAAGGGATAATCGGCGATTTTGGGACGAGCAGAGGAAACGGCCGAGATTAGGGTGGATTTTCCCGCATTGGGCAGTCCGATAATGCCCACTTCCGCTAATAACTTCAATTCTAGGCGTAAATGGCGTTTTTCTCCCTCTAAACCGGGTAAAGCGTATTCGGGTGCGCGATTATTATTACTTAAAAAGTGGCGGTTGCCTAATCCCCCTTTTCCCCCGGCGGCCACGATTAAAGTCTGTTCGGGAGTGACCAAATCGCCGATAATTTCCTCGCTATCGAGATCGTAAACCACTGTACCACAGGGAACTTGAATAATGCGATCGCTACCGTTGGCCCCGGTGCAGTTGTTGGGGCCGCCCCGTTTGCCGTCATCGGCCTTAAAATAGCGACTATACTGGAAATCTAGCAGGGTTTGCAGGTTCTGAGTCGCCACGAAAATCACCGAACCACCTTTTCCCCCATTACCTCCGGCCGGACCGCCGGCGGGGACGTATTTTTCCCGACGGAAAGCGACAATTCCATCACCTCCCTTACCCCCTTCTACTTCTATTTCGGCGCGATCAATAAACTGCATAAGACTAAGTAGTTAAAGTGAAAAAATGCTCAAGATCAAAGCTGTTATAGGTTAACATCTTGCCAATTTAAAGCTGCTGCGAATCCCTGAAAATGTTTGACATTGGTAGTAGCGATGACTAGATAACGGCTCGGATATTGTTTTTTTAATAACTGCCAATGAGCAAGAATAATAATATCTACGTCAATATTGTAATTATCAGCCGTTTGTTGGCCAATCTTTCGAGTTTCTACCCAAATTTGTGACGATTCTAACATCACCTCGGTATCTAAATTTAA
>NZ_JASJFE010000532.1:0-5463 GCF_030067735.1 Microcystis sp. M53598_WE2
AATTCGGCGATAAATGCCCCACTTAACAAACTAGAAAATTCAAAGCCCAAAAGAGTTATCAGAGGATTAATAGCATTGCGTAAAGCGTGGACATAGATAACTTTATTTTCTGGTAAACCTTTCGCCCTTGCGGTTTGAATATAATCCTGTCGCAGAACATCTAATAATTGTCCCCGCATCAATCTTTGTAATCCGGCAAAACTGGTAACTGTCAGGGCAATAGTTGGTAAAATCATGTGCCAAGCGATATCTAAAACTTTACCGATAGGGGAATATTCCGAATAGTTAATACTGGTCATATCACCCACCGGTAAAAGCGGCGAGACATTTTGGGCGAGAATTAGCAGTAAAAGGGCAGTGATAAAACTGGGGAAACCTTGACCAAGATAACTGATAACTCGGAAAAATTTATCGATAAATTGGTTTTGTTTGACGGCGCTGAGAATGCCCAAGGGAATTGCAATCGCCCAGGTTAAAATGATGGAAGTCAAAGACATTAATAACGTCGCTGGAATTCTCTCTAATAATAGGGAAGACACGGGACGAAAATAGGTAAAACTCAGACCAAAATTAAACTGAGTTACCACTTGCCACAACCATTTAAAATACTGGACAATCGGCGGGTCTTTTAAACCAAAAAGGGCAATATATTGTTCTTTAGTTTCCTGACTAATCTTGGGATTAAGGTCAAGCAAAGCCAGAAAACCGCCGGGGGTTAATTGGATAATAGCGAAACTCAAAGCCGAGGCTAACAACAGAGTTAATAAACCCTGGAGAACACGCTTGACAATATACAAAAAAGTTTCGCTAGTTAGGAGAGATTGTAACCCATTAGCACTCGCTCGATCGGTTGCCGCCTTATAATTATCATCAGTCGCCGTCATAGAAAAAACCTAATAATCGATAATGGTAATAATCGGTAAATCGGGTAATTTTTCCCGACCACGGAGGTCGATTAACTCGATGATAAAAGCAAATCCTAACACCTCACAACCAATTTTTTCTAATAAATCGGCCGTCGCTTTCGCCGTCCCTCCCGTCGCGATTAAATCATCGACAATTAAGACTTTGTGATGGGATGCCACCGCGTCCTGATGAATTTCCAGGCTATCGCTTCCGTATTCCAAATCATACTCGATACTGTGAACGGCGGCGGGTAATTTGCCCGGTTTCCGGACAGGAATAAATCCCGCTTCTAATTGGTATGCTAAAGGAACACCAAAGAGAAAACCCCGCGATTCCATACCGACAATGTAATCGGGGGATAAACCGTAATCGCGACACTTTGCCGTTAGGGTATCGATCGTGTAACGTAATCCTTGGGGATGATTGAGTAGGGTAGTAATATCGCGGAAGACAATACCCGGTTTGGGAAAGTCAGGAATATCGCGAATCAGTGATTTCAGATCCATTCGGTTTCCGTGTCTCGTAAAATGGGGGACAGCTATCTATACAATACAATTTACAACACCCTGACTCGATCGCCCTTGTGTTTTAGTTCTCCTATATCATGACCTCTACTAGCCTAACGCCCGAATCTACAGCATCAGCCCCAGAAAAACCAGTTATTTTAAGCGTTTTACCCGATTTTCCGATTGCCAGTCAGCAATGCGCCCTACATCTCCAACAGCATATCGATTTAATGCTGTTAGCGTTGGAATCCTTAGAAGTCGGTGCCGGGGAGGCCCTGTTAGCCCTCTGTAAAGAACTAGGACTCGATAAAATTGTCAAAAACCGGATTATTTTCTGGCGCTTACGCTGTACTAATCCGTGGCGAATTTCCTACACCCTCGACCGTCTCACCCTTGACCAAGCAAAAGCTTTAGTTATCATTGCCAGTTATCGGGCCAAACCCCTAGCTATATCCATCCGACAATTACTGTTAGCGCGGCAACAGATGGAGTCAAAAGGGTTACCCGTGGATAATAATTTTCTTTTATCAGAATACCTAGAAAGATTTCGCTCCAATTTTCGCAGTCGCATGAACCCCCGCCGGGCCAAAGTATCGGTTTATCTAGCTGATGAAAATGCCCTAAATGAACTGGCTTTATCCCTCCTCGATCGGTTATTATTTTGTACTGGTACGACGGGAATGCAGCGGTTTTGGATTAGTTTATTTGATGGGGAGATCGTGTAGAAATGAAAAGACATTATAGCCTGCCCAATTGTACCCTGATTCTCGATGGTTTCGGCGATGATTTCGCCCCAGCTAACCCCGGTGATAGCCGACCTTTACTCTCAATTTTGACTAACGTAGAATGTCGGTTAATCGGGGCCAATAAAGTCCTGCAAGGTGGTCGGGTTTTCTTGGAAAATTTGGTACAAGCGGTCAGTCAGTATGCCCAAGAATTTTTGAGTGGTGTTCGTCATCCCCAAGACCCCGTCCATGAACCAGATCATGTGTACCTAGAAAAGATTGACCATAATCTCCATCGTCTGGTCTGGTATCCATCAACGGACTTGAATATCCCAGAAAGTCCGGTCAACATAGAAATCAGTACCGTGCAGTTATTCGATTTAATAGAAGCGATTGACCAATTTTTTGCCGATACTCGCACTTTACCTGACCTAACCCTGAAATTACAGCCAGTTTCCCGTCGCTACCATAAGGTCAATGAATCGGTGGCCGGTCGAACAGTACCTTTTTTGGCAGGATTAGGCAGTCTTGTCGCTTGCGCCCTACTTTTCTATCTGTTACCCGTCCCCCAAGTCCGTAAACCCGAAAATCCCCCCATTCCCGCCGCTTCTCCCAGTACTACCGTCCCCACTAATCCTGTCCCCCCTCCCAGATAAAATTAGTCCCCTAAGCTACATCTGTAAATGGAGTAATAGGAATTTGGTTATAAACTTCGGCATTCTTTGTCTGAGCTTGACGGAGATCGTAGTCTGTTTGAAGATTCAGCCAAAACTGAGGACTGTTACCAAAATATCGTGACAGACGCAAAGCTGTGTCCGCAGTGATACCACGCTTACCCGCTAAAATCTCACCGATACGAGTTTGAGCTACGCTTAAATCTTTACTCAGTCTGTAGGGGGTAATATTGAGCGGTTCCAGAAAATCTAACTTGAGGATTTCACCGGGATGGATATTGGGCAAACGGTTGCTGTTCATTGCATTTAGCTAATTTTAGTGGTAGTCCACCACGCTCGAATCCTAACGCCTAACGATACTATTGTCAAGCAGAAGTAAGCCTTCGCCCCACACCCCACACCCCACACCCCACACCCCACACCCCACACCCCACACCCTTCTCCCCTACCCTGTCCCAGTTTTTTAGAAAAAGTAACCGAGAAAAACCAGATCTTTTTTGCACAAGTTAGAAAAATTGTGTTATACTGGTGAATCTGTGAAGGTTTTTCGATAGGGAGTATTGAAAAAAAAATGACCAAACTGGGAACCCATTTGATTGTCGATGCTTGGCAAGTACCTGCTGACCTCCTCAACGATCCCGAGCGCATTCGTCGCGCTATCCTCGATGGAATTACGGCAGGAGAAGCAACGCTGATCGATTTGTGTGTCCACCAGTTCAGTCCCCACGGAGTTACCGCGACGGCGACTTTAGCTGAATCTCATATCGCGATCCACACCTGGCCTGAACACGGCTATTTCGCCGCCGATTTATTCTTCTGTGGTGCGGGTAAACCCGTGGTTGCCATGGAAATTTTGACCAAATCCCTGCAAGCAGGTGAGATTAAAGTGCGGGAACTAACCAGAGGATTCCCCAGTACTGCGGGAGTTTATGAAAGCAAAAAGGAAGAACCCCTTAAGTCTTCCCTGGTTATGGCCTAATTTCTAGCGCCGGCCTCAATAATAAGTTAGCAGCACTGGCGATCGCCTAAACTGAAATCGTGATCAGGATAACCTTTGTTTTTATCCTTGCCCTCTTTCCCTCTCTCGTTAGTCTCTGGTTGATTAACCGATCCCAACAGAGATTAAGTAACCGTTTGAGGGGGATTCGCTATCGTCACGAATACAGCCCGGTGATGGCCAGTGATTTTTTGTCAATTCCTCTAGAGACAGAAAATAAACCGGCCTTGATCGGTGATCTTAGTTGTCGTTTTAATGCCTATTCCCCCCACTTGCGTTGTGCGGTTAATCCCACAGGTCCCTGTGAAGGTTGTCGGCAGTACGAAGCTAAAACCGGCACAGTGTAAGCGGCTTGAGCTTCCAAAAAGTTCCCTATTTGCTATCCTTAAAAATTATCGCTATCGCAATTGAGGAGTGTGGGAACAATGGCGTTCAAACGAAATTTGACCCTCTTAATCATCGGATTAGGATTAACTTGTTTACCCGTATATCCGGCCCAAGCTAACCAAATCAGCACCGTCACCCCGAATACGGCGGCCAATCAAACTCTCGCCACCCATCTGGTCTTAAAATTGAAAGAGAGAAAAGTTTACGTTTATCAAGATAAGCAAGTTTTAGCACAATTTACCGTCGCCGTCGGCAAAAAAGGCTGGGAAACCCCCACCGGTAAATTTGAAGTGCGGGAATTAGTTCGCAATCCCGTCTGGAAAAGTCCCTGGACGGGAAAAGTCAGCACCCCCGGTCCCAATAGTCCCCTAGGGGAAAGATGGATCGGTTTTTGGAGTGACGGCAAAAATTCCATCGGTTTTCATGGCACCCCCGCGGAAAATTCCCTCGGTAGCGCCGCTTCCCATGGTTGTGTGCGGATGCGGAATCGGGATGTGAAAGTGTTGTTTGATTTAGTCCGCATGGGAACCCCCGTCATCGTTCAACCTTAATTCCGGCAGGTATTTTTTTAAGATGGGCAGGTCTTCCGGGCGATCAATATCGGCTAATTTAGGCAGATAAGCGGTTTTTAAAGCCAGTTTAGCGGCGATTGTCTGAGTTTTTTCCAAGACTTCCCCCGTTCCCCAGGGAATACCGTCAAAAAGCTCTGGAAAGACCTGTTTTAAAGCAATTAGGTAGTATCCTCCATCTAACGCCGGCCCTAAAACCATATCGTGGGTTTTTAGGGCTTCAAAGGCTGCTAAAATCTGTTTTTCCCCGATTTCTGGACAATCTGTGCCAATAATAGCGATCGCTGTCATCCCTTGAGCAAAACCATCGGCAAAAGCATTTTGCATCTTTTCTCCTAAGTCTTTTCCCCGTTGAGAATGATAGGAATAATGCACACCTAACCAAGTACGCATTTTTTCCTCGCTGCCGCCATGGTAGTAAATGATCAGGGAGAGAAAATTCCTCAAACCCGCTAATTTACCGAGAGTATATTCGGCCAGTTTTCGGTGTAATTCTTCGGCTCCCTCGGCTGCCAAAGCTGGAATCATACGGGTTTTTACTTTCCCCAATTCCGGATAACGGGTAAAAATAATCAGTTGTTGTCTCCAGTCCACGAGTGATTGCGACGATGATATTAATTAAGTAGGGAGGCAAAATTATTTGTAGGATGGGTTAGCGGTAGCGTAACCCATGCAGGCGTTGGGTTTCATGCTTCAACC
>NZ_JASJFE010000099.1:0-2086 GCF_030067735.1 Microcystis sp. M53598_WE2
CAACCCCCATCACGAAATCTTCAAATAGCCGCAGAGGATAAATCAGCTCAACATCGAAAGCTTGTTGATGGTTACGAATAAATTGTAGCCTTTGCTCTTTGAGGAAGCTTTTTTGAATGTCAGCAACTATCATAATGGCCAGTTTTTAGATTGTTAAAGGAATATTTTAGGTAAGGTGAGATTCCGTCTGCAAATTAGGTGGATGCCAACCAGCTTTAACCCAATTTTTACGCACAATAACAGCCAGATTACTATTTAATCTTAAAGCTACAATTGTTGCTCGACCACAAGCCGTTACTCCCATAATTTCCGTTCCCTCTTGAGTCCAAGTAAAATGTTCTTGCCATTTTTGAAGGCGAGGATTAAATAAGGAAACCAACACCTCAGATTTGGGATCAATAGCTTCAGTTTGAGTCCATTTATATTGATTACATAATTCACAAGCTAAACATAAATTATCTTCTGTATTAGCACCACCTTTAGCTAAAGGTTGGATATGATCAATTTGTAATCTCCCCATAATATAATCCTGGTGACTTAGGCAATATTCACAGCGATTTCCTGCCCGTTGTTTAACTTTATTGGCGTAAGGTTTCTGTGAGAAAACTCATGGTATTAAAGGCTCTCTCAAACCTCGTTTAACGGCTTCAGCTAAGGCTATTGACTTTCTTAATTGTCCCATTTGGTAAATTGAGATTAAAACTAATAATTCATAGCCTTCGGCTTCGGTTAAGCCCGTATTTTTTCCCTTAGCTTGTAACTCTCCTAAGCGTTGATTCTGAACAGCATCCATTTTTGAATTAGCTAATTCAATAACTTCGGAATCTAAAAGATGGGAAACTTCAAGATGATTGCCCACAGCTGAGAGATTATTAAAGGTAGGCAAAATGATTTCTAAGGTATCAATTAAAACCTCGGATAACTCTCGTTCTGTAGCCTTTCCTAAACATTGGGCTGATTCAAGTAAACTGACTGGTAAATTAATAGTAATTTGAGTCATTTGTGATGTATGAATAAGTAAATCTTACTTTAATCATAGCTCATCTAATTCTGTCAAAGGTACAAACCCAAGGAGAAGAACACCGCTATCCGATAACCCTGGGGAAGTAAGCTATTGGCACGGGTTCATCTCCCTGAACCTAAGTCTTCTAACACTGGTGAATCAAGGAAAAGGGGGACCGAGAAGAGAAACAACCTCTGCTCCCCTGCTCCCGGTGCTTCTTCACCGATGCCCGGTATCCGAAACTCCCGAATTAACTAGGATTGTGCGTCAATTCCTTGAGGCTAACCGTGCGCCTTGGCAAGGAGAAAAAGACTTTTGACCTGATTTGAGGTTCGTGCTAGAATCAGGGGGATTACTCTGCGTCGTCTCCCGCAAAAGGAGCGCCCCACCTTACCAAATCCCAAAGCGGAGCGATCATCGCAATCGCATTGCCATCACGAGAGACGGTAGCGGTGTTTTCCCGTTGGACAGGAGCAGCATTGCGGGATGTCAGTTTTTTGGTTTTCATGGGGTAAATGCTCCAATGATGTTAATTAATTTAATTAACCGGCCTTGACATCTTCTTGTCAATAGTTTTTTGTGAAGTTTTTGTTGAGTTTTTGTTAAGTTTAGATCAGCTTAAATTTCCCGAAGAAACCCCCAGCCGATGCTACTGGGGAGCAGGGAAGAATGACACCCTTAGATTGATGCGATCGCTTTCTTAATCAAGATCAAACATAGCATCTAAATCTCTATATCCACTGACTACTCTTGCGATTTCAATTCCGTTTTCAAGAGGGAAATAAAATATCAGATAATCTTCTACAGGAAAACTTCGTAAACTAGGGATTAACTCATCGCGCCTACGTCCCAGATTGGGGAATTTAGCTAATTTTTTACAAGCCTGTTGGATTTTTTCTTTTAAAATTCTAGCAGCTTGCGGATTTTTCCCAGCCAAGTAACTATTAACTTGCTTTAAATCCAATCTAGCTGAGGGTGAGAAAATAATCTTTGACATTATTTCTGACTCATCGGGAAACCCTTAGCCTCTATTTGTTGTAAATCCTCTTCTAATTCTGAAAAAACCTCTTCGGCATTAATTCC
>NZ_JASJFE010000250.1:0-3684 GCF_030067735.1 Microcystis sp. M53598_WE2
AATAACTGGATTTAGTATTACATATTCCTGTGCTTGTTCAAGCAAATAATAAACGTCCTTTAGGTTCAGGAATTTCTCGGCCTAATTCCTGTGCTGTTTCAATCCATTGTTGAATAATGATTTCAGCATTTTGCACAGCTTCTTGATAAGTTTCTCCATCAGCCATACATCCTGCAAGTTCTGGAACTTCAACGATAAATAGTTGATCCTCATTACTCCAGTAAATAATCAGTTCATAACGAATTTTCATCTTGATATCCTAACTTATATTTTAAAATCAGACTACGAATTTGCTTAACTTGATAGACTTTGGCTTTTCCTTGTTTGGGTTGCAGATTTAAAATTTATTCAACTCCTTCTTTGGTAAAAATATGATGACTTCCTCCTATTCGTTGATCAAATCCTAATTTCCTCAGTAGTTGACAAAGTTGCTCGAAGGGAATGTTAGCATCAGAATTACCTAAAAGAATTTTAATCAATAATTTATCCTGTTTACTCATACATCCGATAAATATAAGTAGGGAGGCACAATTATTTGTAGGATTGGTTAGCGGTAGCGTAACATAATCGGGCGTTGGGTTTCATGCTTCAACCCAACCTACGTTCTGGAAAAAAACTTAATTGAAGCTCATTTACCTAGATAAAAATAAGCTATTATTCCTGTTTTTTATCGGTGCTGGGTGGATGCCAACCTCCCCGGATCCATAATCGACGAACTTTAACGATAAAACCTTCATTATGATTGTCATCATTTAAGTCCAAACGTTCAATAGTTGCCCTAGCGATGGGAGTAAGTCCCACTATTTTTAAAGCATCTGGTGTCCAGATAAAATGTTCTTGCCAATGCTGTTGGCGCGGATTGAATATTTCTACTTCTTGTTCTGTTTTCGGATCAATTGCCTTGATAAAATTGTAGCGATATCTGTTACATCTTTGGCAAGCTAAAGCTAAGTTTGCCAATTCATCTTTGCCTCCTAAAGATTTGGGCTGAATGTGATCTACTTCAAATAATGCGGCACTAATTTCTTCTGGAGAATGACAGTATTCACACAGATAGTTGGCTCTTGCTCGGACTTGTAATCGAGTTGTGATACTAATCATTTAGATTCAGCAACTATTCGCGCATTTAACAGCGTGAAAATTTCGTTTAACTCTAAAATACCGGCCAATTCTGCGGTTTCTTGAGAATTAAGTTGGGAATTTTTTTCTAGTTCCCGTAGTTCCTCCAATCGACACTGCAATTCCTCGGTGAATTTAAAAAGATAATTTTCCCTTACTGGCGATAGCTTAATTCCTTTTTCAATCCAGGAAGAGGGCTTGACCATCAGTTGAGTTAACATCACTTTCTCCCTAACTTTAATCCCTAACCTAATCCTAACACGATTAGTTATCCTCGATCGGGTGAGCAATGCCCACCCGAAAAACTATGCTTCTGTTGCAGAATTAGAGCGATCGAATTTACTAACTAACTGAGGATTTTCTGACCAAGCATCGATAACACTCATATTACCATTGAGAAAATTCTGTTTAATAGCGCGGCGTTGAATTTTGCCACTGGCAGTTTTGAGAATTGTTCCCGATTTAGCCAAAACAATGGCATGGGTCATAATTTCGTGTTCTTCGGCGATTTCTTGACGAATATCAGCGATTAATTTAGCCGTATCTAACTCACCGATGCGACGTTCCAATTCCTGGACAATAACTAACTGTTCTTCCCCGTTATCTTCAATAGAAAAAGCGGCACCATAATCGGGACGAAAAACCTCATTAAGATGCTGTACTGACCATTCTAAATCCTGGGGATAATGATTACTGCCACGGACAATAATTAAATCCTTAATCCGTCCCGTGATATGTAATTCCCCATCGAGAAGAAAACCTAAATCTCCGGTGCGTAAAAACGGTCCTTCTCCTGTATCAGCAAGATAAGCTTGAAAAGTCTCTTTGGTTGCGTCTTCCCGTTGCCAATATCCAGCGGCCATACTGGGGTCACTGGCCCAAATTTCGCCCACTTCATCGGCTGCACAAAGGGTGAAAGTATCGGGATTAACCATAGCTATACGGGTATCACAGACGCGACGACCACAACTGGGGACGTATCTAACTCCCGTGGTTCGATCGGAGCCTACAGGGACAATTTTACCGCGTTCGTAGGCGGTTGCATCCAAAGCGGTGATAATTGGGGTGGTTCCCTTGGGTTTATTGGAAATCAAGAGGGTATATTCAGCTAATCCGTAGGCAGGGGCGAAAGTTTGCCAAGAAAAGCCGTAATCTGCAAAAGTATCGACAAATTTGGCCATGACCTTCGGATTAATCGGTTCGGCGGCATTTCCCGCGGCCTGCCAACTGCTCAGGTCTAATTCCGCTAAATCGGCAGCTTTAATCCTGCGAGTACAAAGATCATAGGCGAAGTTGGGGGCCTGACTATGAGTAACTTTGTACTTAGTAATATTTTTTAACCACTGCATCGGACGCTTAATAAAAGCAAAGGGAGACATGAGATAGCAGGGTGTACCGTTGTAGAGGGGGACGGTGATACCTTCGACTAACCCGTAATCGTGAAAATAGGGCATCCAAGTTAGGGTAACGCTATCCGGTTCGTAACCACAAGCTTTTTGCAAGTAACCGCAATGGTGCATCAGGTTAAAATGACTTAGCATCACCCCTTTGGGGATATTAGTCGAACCGGAGGTATATTGCAGATAAGCAAGCGCCGATTTATCCACCTGGGGATCTTGCCATTGGTCCGCCAGGGAAATATCAATACTTTCGGTAGTAATCCACTTCATTTGGTCGAATTCTGGAAATTCTTCCTTAACACCTTCAATAAGAGTCAGAATACTTTCGGTAACTAGGGCAAAGGTGGCATTAGCATCCTTGACAATTGCTCGTAAACGGGGCAAAGTGCGCTTAAGTCGTCCCGATTCCGGTGGGGGGACGGGAATGGCAATCACTCCCGCGTAGAGACAACCACAAAAAGCGGCCACTACTTCTAAACTTTGAGGATAGAGTAATAGGGCGCGTTCCCCTTGGGCCTGGTATTTTTGCAAATAGGCGGCGATTGCTCTTGCTTGGCGATCGAGTTCACTGTAGGTTAAAGGTGGGGTTTCTTTTTTACCATCGATAAGAAAAGTGTAGGCATGGCCCTCTGGTTGTGCCGTGGCGCGGTAACGTAAGAGTTCTACTAGGGTGGCAGGTTGAATTAAGGTTTCAGTCATCGTTGTTATCGGGCTTATTGGCGCTATTGTATAGAAGTTTTAACATATTTGCCGATGGCGCTAGGATAAAGTGCCGAAGGCGATCGGTCAAGGTATAGGATTAAGTTAGGGGCAAAAATCCCCCAGCACCATCTCTAAAGTAGTGAGAAAAAGCTACAATTAATCAATCCTAAAATACCGGGAAAAGTCATGACAGCCCTAGACATGATCCCAGATGTCACCTATCCCCCCACAGATTTATGGAGTGATGAACCACCATTGGAAAGTGATCTACATCTGCAACAGATCATCATTCTCCTTAGTTGTCTAGAATTATTATGGCGCGAGAGGAGTGATTACTACGCTTCGGGAAATCTAACCATCTACTACAACGAGGAACAACTAAAAAAGCGCGATTTCTGTGGTCCTGATTTTTTTGTGGTTTTAGATACCGAAAAACGTCCCCGCAAAAGTTGGGTGGTTTGGG
>NZ_JASJFE010000843.1:0-1696 GCF_030067735.1 Microcystis sp. M53598_WE2
CCCATTTGTACTTGTGGTTCTCCTTTTAAGAATACAATTCACAAAATGCTACTTTTAGCTACTTAATGATACTTTGGCAAATTGACTACTAAATGCTACAAAAACTACCTCGACAATTAAAAGGGCTAGAAATAAGCTAAAAGTGTAGTCTAATTCAGAGCTTATGTACATCTCAAACTACCAGATTAAATCACTAACCCAGAGGCTAAAAAATCGCTTGGGGTATGTACCCAAAGAAGCTTGGGTAATTAATCTCGCCATCGAGATAGAAATCTCTCCAAAGCCGTTTTTTAGTGATGGGCAATTAGTCCAGCACTACCGAGAAATCGAACAGCTGCACAGCTAATAAAACCGCCTGAATTTGGTTATTTAACCATTTTCAGGACAGTACAACTTATTTTCTACTGCCATGATACTGAAAAAACCCACCCCAACACAAGCATCGGCTTTAAGGGATAATCCACGCCTAGGGATGCTCCAACTCAGCGATAATCGTCTCGTACAAGCTTTCTTTGACTGGCTAACAGGCTACTACCTTACCCCCCCTCTCTGGAAAAGCACCCCCTCCTTAGAGCTAATCTATGGCATACTCCAGTATATAGGCGGATTAGCGATCGCTCTTAGCCACTGGCAATTAATACCCCTAGGATGGCTGCTATCCGTAGCTGGAGCGGCTCAATTGCAGGAAATAGCCCACTTTTGCGCCCATAATGCTTTTTTCCCTCAATATCCCACTTATAACCATCTTTTAGGTTGTTTACTTACCTTAATTACCTGGAAAAAGCCGTTTCCGTTGTTCAAAAAAGATCACCTATTAATTCACCACCCGCCGAAAAACTTAGCTACCATGAATGACAAGGGGAATACCCCCTACCTAGTAGAAGAGTTAGGTTTTGAATTTGGCCAAGAAGAGGCCTTCTATTGGCAAAATTTGGGCAAGTTATTACTCTCTCCCAAGTTTTACGGAGAAACCTTCCTTGCTCGCCTGACTAATCTCCTTAAAGCTCCCATTAACTATCAAATAGCTACCCTGATTGTGCTTTTCTTGGCCTCTGTTTGTGCGGGTTTAACCCATTCTTGTTTAATCTGCTTACTCTGGGCGGTATTTACCCAACTCGGAACCTATGCGGCCGCACTCTTGCAACAGCTACCGGAGCATAATTGGGCCTATGAAGCCGATGAGAATGAGGGAGCTAAATCTCAGGTAATTGGTAAATCTTTTGCCCTATATTTGGGTGCTTATCCTCCGCGCTCAAATCACTGGTTAGAGTGGTTAAAATGGTACATAGAATTAGTAGGAGCAGTCTTTATTCGGCTGACCATCCTTCCAGTTAGCCTAGGGGCGCACTGTGTTCACCATGCTACACCAAACGATCACAACTGGGCTAATCAACTATACACCCTAAGAGCTTTTCAGACTGGCTCGGTGAAAGGATGGCAGCGTTATCAATTCCTTGAGGTTTGGGGATACCGAAACGCTTTAAACTACGTCTTTGTCGGTTTTAGTTTAAGGGGAAAAAGCTAAATTAAACTCGGTGTGCAACTATATTTTTAATCTTGATTTACAACAAGGCTTTCAGAAATCAGCAGAGATAAAGTATCCTCTGGAACCCTGATTCTGTCGTTTTTAGTTGCACATCGCGTTAAATTAACCTAATTCGGGCTTGCTGAATAAAGCTAAAAACCTTGTTGGATA
>NZ_JASJFE010000807.1:0-1366 GCF_030067735.1 Microcystis sp. M53598_WE2
GTCCCCTCACCT
Organism: Microcystis sp. M53598_WE2; assembly: GCF_030067735.1. NCBI lineage: Bacteria > Bacillati > Cyanobacteriota > Cyanophyceae > Chroococcales > Microcystaceae > Microcystis > Microcystis sp. M53598_WE2. The sequence goes on from NZ_JASJFE010000807.1 coordinate 13, forward strand.
ACCCTATTACTATGATTGTCAACGGGTACTTATAAGCTAAGACCTATTTTAATAGGCTATCCTTAGATTAGCTGCATCTCCTTGACGAGAAACACTGTAATTAGTTATAATCAGGGAACAATAGCTTACCCGTACTTGTGGTGAGCGGAAAAAGTTATCTCAGGGATGAAGTAGTCCCCTACAGAACCACTAACATCGGGTAATGCCGAAAAATACTGATTAACTAATGTTTTCACTATGTTTAATCGTTTAGTATCTTTTAAATCCTTAGAAGGCCATGAAGGTGAGGTTAAATGTCTAACTTTTTCCCAAGATGGTAAATTTTTGGCTAGTGGAGATAACGAGTTAACTGTTATTGTTTGGGATTGGCAAAAAAATCAAAAATTTAGTTTACAAGGACATGAAAAAGCCGGTTGGTGGGACAAGGGAGTTAATTCTGTTGCTTTTAGTCCCTGTCAAGGATTTTTGGTTAGTGGAGGAGATGATCAAACCGTAAGAATTTGGTCACTGGAAACTAAAGAATTAATCTCTACCTTAACGGGACACCAAGACAAAGTTACAGCAGTAGCTGTTCATCCCGATGGGGAAATTATTGCTAGTGGCAGTGAAGATAAAACGGTGAAAATATGGTCAGTAAAAACTGGAGAAATTCTGGCCACATTACAAGGTCATAGCGATAAAGTCCTAACAGTTAAATTTAGTCAAAATGGTCAACTTTTAGCCAGTGGTGGCGGCGAAAATGACAAAACGGTAATCATTTGGAATCTGGGAGAAAAGAGCAGTATTACCTTAAAAGGTCATTCCGATTGGTTTGGAGGTATTTTATCGGTAGATTTCGGCAGTAATAACAAATTTTTAGCCAGTGGCAGCAAAGACAAAACTATTAAAATCTGGGATATTAAAAGAGGTACAGAGGTAAAAACTCTCAGCGAACATAGTGATCATATCAATTCAGTTAGTGTTAGTCCTAATAATCAACTATTAGCCAGTGGTGGTGATGATAAAAGCTTAAAATTATGGGATTTAAAAGCAGGAAAAGCGATTATTTCTATTCCCCATCCCCAGAAAATCTATTCGGTTTGTTTTAGTCCCGATGGTAATTATATCGCCACGGCCTGCCAAGACAAAATCGTGAGAGTTTATGGCACTTCCGAACTACAATCTTTAGCAAGTTGAGCAATCTTTGAGCGGGTGCATCTCATTTTTGTAAATCTACTAAGTTGGGATTTTTAAAGGGAAACTATCTGCCAAAATTGATCGTTACTTCCGATTTTATTACTCAATCCAAGCTTTTGGGGGGTAGAACCCCCCAAACCCCTAGGGTTGATTCATCGTAGGGTTGATTCATGAATCA
>NZ_JASJFE010000022.1:0-1778 GCF_030067735.1 Microcystis sp. M53598_WE2
GCAAATTTTGATTTTTAGCCCGTGAAATCTTTCCAAATGATAATTATTGTCTATTAGCTATTAAATCGCAGTATAGTTAGTCAAAAGGTGAGAATGGTTCTCAATAGAAAAAGCGAAGATTAGTAATAAAAAGCTGACTGCTATCTTGATTGTTAAGAAGCGTGATCTTTACCTAGTCAAATACCAAAAACCTTAGTTAGATTGTATAAGTGGAAACCCTGAAAGTCTCCCCTATTCACCAGAAAATCTTATTGTCTGGTTCGGCGATTTGTAACCATCGACACAGAATCGCGCAATTATATCCCAGAAATGGCCGCCATTAATTAAGAAAACGTTTAAAAAATCTGCTCCCCGAAAATTCAATGTAACAATCAGCCCATTGGGAGAAATTGAGTTTCTCCCTGCTATTATAATCCCACTCCATCCATAACTGCTTATGAAAATCTCTAAACTAGCCGCTGATGATAATTTTAATCAAATCATTGCCCTGGAGACAAATCCTTTAGAACTAGACAGCGTGGATTTTGCTGAAAGAACTGACGAAGATCTGACTGAACCTTTACCGGAAACCCTAAAAACCACTCGTGGGGGTAGTGGAACTGGATACGATAAAGGCAGCAATGAAGATACTGTTGGGGCATTTTTTAAAGAAATGGCCCGTTATCCCCTGCTTAATGCGGAAGAAGAAATTGAATTAGCCTACTCGGTTAAGTTTCTGATGGAAGCGGAAGAAGTGCGCCAAAAACTACAAGAAAATTTACATCGTCCCCCGACGAAAACGGAATGGGCAAACGCTTTACAATTAGATAATGAACGTCAACTGGAAAACCGTCTTTATCGCGGACGAACAGCTAAACGGAAAATGATTCGTTCTAATTTGCGCTTGGTGGTTTCTATCGCTAAACGCTATTTAAATCGCGGAGTTCCTTTCTTAGATTTAATTCAAGAAGGTGCGATCGGACTCAACCGTGCGGCCGAAAAATTCGATCCCAATAAAGGTTATAAATTCTCTACCTATGCTTATTGGTGGATTCGACAAGCAATCACCCGCACCATTGCTAACGATGCGCGTACAATTCGTTTACCGATTCACATTGTCGAAAAACTCAATAAACTCAAAAAAGCGCAGCGCATTCTCAAGCAAGATTTACAGCGCAATCCCAATGAAAGGGAACTCGCAGAAGCGTTGGAAATGACTCCCGAACAATTGCGGCAATTATTACAATTGCGTCGTCAATCTCTCTCTTTAAATCATCGTGTAGGGAAAGGAGAAGATACGGAATTAGTGGATCTGTTGGAGGATGATGATCTACAACTTCCCGAAGATAAAATGAATGAGATGATGATGCGTCAGGAAATTTTCGCAGTTTTAAGTGATGTTCTCACGGAACGGGAAAAAGATGTTATCTCCCTCCGTTATGGTTTAGCTACCAGTCAACCCTATACCCTAGAGGAAGTGGGAGGAATGTTCAATTTATCTCGCGAACGAGTACGTCAAATTCAAACTAAAGCGATGCGAAAATTACGTCGTCCTCAAGTCGCACGTCGTCTGAAAGGATGGTTACATTAATAACTTTTTCTAACTCGTTCTCTCCCCTCTCCTTTTTCCCGGAGAGCTTTTTTTTGTCGATATTTAGCTTAAAATTAAGATCAAGCTGATTTTCTCAGTAGATAGTCATAATACCTATGAACCGACATCTCCAACGGAAAGTGAAAACGGGAAAATATCAATCTCCAGAAAATCATCCTCTCATAGATGGAGAAACTTTTGTCACTGA
>NZ_JASJFE010000773.1:0-5058 GCF_030067735.1 Microcystis sp. M53598_WE2
CAAAGAGTGACGATATTTAGGGTAGGTGCAGCGGTGAGAAAGCTAAACACCACCCCTGGGGGTACTCCCTCTAATAAGAATCTTCTAGCGACGGGAATCGTGCCGTATTGTCCGACGGGTAAGATTAATCCGATGGCACTGCCAACGATCGCTCCTAAGACTCGATTACGGGGAAATATCGCCGCTAATCGCTGTTTATTGACGAAAACCAGCAAAAAACTGGAAACGGCCGTCCCCAAAAGTAAAAAGGGAAGCGAGGTCAAGACTAAACTAAGAAAAAAAGTAACAGCGATAGAAATTTGATTCATGAATAGGGTTCAAGATCGGAAGCTATCCTACAAAATAGCAGATAAGGTAAAAAGTAAGTAGTCGTGCCAAATTAATTTCTTGGTTAGGATAGGCAAAAGGCACTCATGCAAAAGGCACTCATGCAAGAGGTAGTTAGATATGTGTAATTAATTTTGCTTAGGTACTTAAAAAGAGCGGTTTTAGATGCAACAATAGGTTAGTTTGTTGAAATCAAAAATTAAAAAGAACGTAAAGCGATTAATTGTGCCTCAGCTTTATGAAGGGATTCTAACCATTCTTTTTCGGGATCGCTATCGGCAACTATTCCCGCTCCCACTTGTCCCCAAACGGTGTTTAAATTCCCTTGATTAGTCATTAATAGGGTACGGATGAGAATATTCAAATCTAAATGACCCCGTAGGTCAATATAGCCACAGGAACCATAGAATAAATTGCGTCGCACCGGTTCCAATTCTTCGATAATTTCTAGACAACGAACTTTCGGACAACCGGTAATTGTTCCCCCGGGGAAAAGAGCTTTAATTAAATCAATAGCATGATACTTTTTATCTAATTTTCCTCGAACATTACTGACCAAGTGCATAACATGACTATAACGCTCGATCGTCAGTAATTCATCCACATCAACCGATCCCCATTCACAAACTCTACCTAGATCATTACGTTCTAGATCTACTAGCATAATATGCTCGGCCCGCTCTTTTTTATTAGTTAATAGTTCCTCGGCCAATTGTCGATCGAGTGCCTCGGTTTTACCCCGGGGACGGGTTCCAGCGATCGGTCTAGTGCTGGCTATTCCCCTTTCTAATTTTACCAATCTTTCGGGAGAACAACTAATCATTTCTCCCCAAGGGGTGCGCCAATAACTGGCAAAAGGAGAAGGGTTAATCTGTTGTAAACTGCGATAAATTTGCCATCCTTTTGCCTTAGTTGTGCTTTGAAATCTTAGGGATAAATTTGCTTGAAAAATATCACCTTTTCTGATATGATCTAAGGCTTTTTTAACAGCTTTTTCGTAGTCGAGTTGAGAAGTATAAAAGATTAAGGGAGAGGGACGAGGATCGATAAACTCAAAATCCGGTTGATTGCTTAAAGATTGTTCGTATTTATCTAAATCTTCGGGTTTGCTGGCAGCTAACCAGAGAATTTGTGCTTGGTGATCGAGAATGGCAAAACTATCCGGTTCATACCAATAAGCGACGGGAAAAGGGAGAGTATCAGCTTTCCTGTCGGGTAATTTTTCTATTTCCCAAGCTAAATCGTAGCCTAACCACCCCAACCAACCACCATGGAAGGGAAGATGATCGGGAAGATGATCACATCGGGGTTGGGGGAGTAAACTGCTTAAAAAGGGCAAAATTTCCCCTAGTGCGGGGGTCCAAAGCTGACGCGGGGAACCAGCACAAAGAGAGTAACGGGAGAGGGAATTACCCGGATAGGGACTTTCTAGTAAAGTAGCGATCGCATCTTGGGAGAATAAGCAGGCAAAAACCTCGGAACCGGTGCGCTGATGCAGAGGAAGCGATCGCCAATGCCATGCTAAAGGTTTTTGCATCTAAAATCGCGGGCCAAAATAGCTGGGAAATTGGGTATAACTAGGGGTTTGGTGTTAGTTGTGGGGGAGTTGATCTTTCCTATCTGCTAACACCTATTCTCTTAGTCCTAAATGTTTGCTGTCTGCTAATTATCCCCGATAATCGAGGTCAATTTCTTTAGAACCGCCGCGCTGTAATTGGCCTAATAATTCCCCTAACTGACTCCAAACCAAACCACCGATAAAGATAGTCATCGGGAGAGAGATAGCGTAGGCAACCCAACCATTGAGAATAAATATATCTAATCCCGAGGCAAGGAAAAGACAGATTCCTACACAAATACCGATAAAAGGAATTTGTAAGGAACTAGATTTTAAAAGATTTTGATCGTCTGAACCCTTATTTTTATACCAATTGTTAACCACTTGCTTGAGACTAGCTTCAAAAGCGGCCCCGCAGGTAATACCGATAAATAAACCGGCAAAAACTAGAAAATAGGGCGGTTGGGGCAGAAAATAATAATCCATAGAAAAAGTGATTAACCGATGATGACCTTAAACACTTTAACGCGAACTGGTTTCTCGCGGAAGGACAGCGGCCACACCTTGGGACGATAATTCCCGAAAAGCGCTCATGGCCACATCCAAGAGTCGCCGCGGTTGCAATTCTCCTTGAATTAAACCCCAGAGACGTTGCACTTCGGCAGTATGGAGACGGTCATCTTCCGTTAAAGCTAATAGCAATTGACGACGCAGATAACGACCTTCTTCCGAGAGAAGAAAAGTGATGCCTAATTGCGCGGTGGGCAGTAAATCGAAGTTACTTTCCGATCGAGCCATTGTAATCATGTTTTCTAGGCGTTGCCACTGGAATTTACCGTCTTTGAACAGGACATCCAGTAAACGCCGCCGCAGTTGGGGCGATTCCCCTGTCAGGAGACGTTTAGCAACGTAGGGATAGGCCACTTGGACGATTTTGAAGTTAGGATCGAGGGTGAGGGCCAAACCTTCTTGGGTGACGAGGGAACGAATAATCAGGGCAAATTTGGCGGGAATCCGGAAGGGATACTCGTACATCAATTCGGAGAAATCATCGGTAATGGTGCGGAAATTGAAGTCACCGACCCTTTGACCGATGGCATTGCCTAAAACTCGTTCTAGGGCGGGAATAATTGGTTTTATATCGGTTTCTGGGGTTAAAAATCCCAGTTTGACAAAGTTGCTGGCTAGGTTTTCGTAGTCTTTGTTAATTAAATCGACGACGCAACTAGCGAGGGTTTCTTTAGTTTCCTCCTCTAACTGATCCATCATGCCAAAATCGATATAGGCCATGCGACCATCAAAAGTGGCGAAAAGATTACCCGGGTGGGGATCAGCGTGGAAAAAGCCGTGTTCGAGGAGTTGCTGCAATCCGGAGGTGACGCCGATTTTAACGATATTATTGGGGTCTAATCCTAAAGCTTTGATGTTCTCGGTATCGGTGAGTTTATAGCCATCAATCCATTCCAGGGTGAGGACGCGGCGACCACTATAACGCCAGTAGATACTGGGAACTTTAACTTCGGGGTTATTTTGGAAGTTGGTGGCGAATTTTTCAGCGTTGCGACCTTCGTTTTGATAGTCGATTTCCTCAAAGAGTTTGGTGCCGAATTCATCGACAATCAGGGTGAGGTCGTGGCCGAGATTGAGGGGTAATAAACGACCGAATTTTTGGGCGGCCCAGCGCATTAGGTATAAATCGAGGCTTAAAAGCGCCCGCAGCCCGGGCCGTTGCACTTTAACGGCTACTTCTTCACCGGTGGGGAGTATCGCTTTGTAAACCTGTCCTAAACTAGCGGCAGCTACCGGGGTGGGGGATATTTCTCGATAGGCTTTTTCTACGGACATTCCCAATTCTGTGTCGATAATGGCAAAAGCGATGTCGTTATCGAAGGGGGGAAGTTGGTCTTGCAGTTTAACTAATTCGTCTAAAAAGTCTCTGCGAACGAGGTCGGGACGGGTAGAGAGAGCTTGACCGACTTTGATGAAGGTGGGACCCAAACGGGTGAGAATTTGCCTAAGTTCGCTGGCACGCTGGTATTTATTGGCTTCTTCTTGCTTTGTCCATTTGTCCCAGAGGAGACTGAGGAGAAATAATCCTAAAGACCAAATAATCACGAAAGCGCGACCGAACAATTGCCAAGGTTTGTAACGGTATTCTTGAGCGATCGCTGCTGCACTGTAAGGAGTGAACTGTGTTTCTTCTCGTTTCCCGTCAGTTTGACTGTCTTGATGCCGACTCACTAGCTAATCTCTATATATCTTACGCCACTTCATATTGTAGCTAAGTTCTTGACATCAGTATACAAAACTACACATTATTTAATAATTGTTATAATTCCCTGAGAAATCATAAGTATTTATGGATGGACTGCCGGGGAAATTTTCGGCTAGTGGATGTCCTCAAGTACCTGATGGATATTTTCAACAAGCTGTTCTATAAAGGTAACGGCATCATTAACGAGATTTTCATCGATATTCCAGCGACTGCCAATGCCATAACTCGGGTCTATATCAGCTTCGTGGGCGATTTTGTTCCTTCGATCAACAATTATGCTAAGTTGGCTTTTAATATCTTTGGCTGGTTTATTTAGTTTGCTGGCCACTTCTTCCCACAATTTCTTGGCTGAAATTAATCTAATGGCCTCCGCTATCTTGTCCGGTTGTTGAAAGCTTTTATATCTGAGGTTTTCTCTAATTTCAGTCTCTAGCCAATAATTACTATTAAGTTTGTTGGTGAGGAGATTTTCAATCATTGGTAGTACCTCGGAAATTGAGCGAGATTCTTGATCAAAAAAAGAACCGTAGTTTTGTTGAATTTCGTTCTCTAACCAAGAGCCAATACTAATAGCTATCAATCGTTCTTGTCGTGCGCCATTCAAGGAGACTTGAAAACGAGAAAAGGCAGATTGAGAACTGTTAGGAGTGGGAGAAGGTTCTGAACGTTGGCCTCGATAAATTTCTAGCATTCCTAGAGTAACCACTTCGTGAATATAATAATCTAAAGCGCTCACAGTCAGGACTAAAGCGGCTCTGAGGATATCCGATACATCTAGGGCGGAAGTAGTCTGAGATTTGAGGGAATTGTGGATAGCGATCAAGTCACGAACGCGGGCAAGACTAAGGCGAAATTGTTCAATGGCTAACTGCATAAATCTCGGAGGTAAGACCGATAA
>NZ_JASJFE010000278.1:0-3889 GCF_030067735.1 Microcystis sp. M53598_WE2
ACATTTTAGCATATATTTCGTAAATGTTCTAATATTTAACAGTAAAGCCGCCGTAAAACGGCGGGGTTTCAGACCCAAATTTTCGATGATAGCCGTCCCCGGCAAGAGCGCCTACCGACCCTAAAAAATTAATTTGGCCAGAAGTCTATGGAAAAAATTTCATAAACCCCTTGACAAAAGCAGCGGATTGTGTGTAATATAAATATCGTGTGAGGAGTATAAGTTCAGCATAAGAGGAACCTTTGGGGTCGAAACACGGCAAGACTCCCAGAGGTTCTTCTTTTTCACTTCCTTATTGGCTCAAAGTCAGCCATAAAATCAGGTCTTACCCGATCGCTAGTTTTTTCTCAAGTTATCCCTTCTAGGTCTGTTTTTGCTTACCAAGAGCAACAGGTCAAAATTTTTGCCGAAGAAACTGCACAAGAGAAGTGTAATTGCTCGTAAAATTGGGAATTAAGTACAAGGGCAATCCTATGGCAGATAACAATAACGGTAACGGTGGCTTATTCGTCGTCGGGGTTTTAGTGGGCAGTGCGATCGGGGCAGTGGCGGGTTTATTAGTAGCGCCCAGATCTGGAAAAGAAACCCGTCGAATTCTGCAAAAATCCGCGCGGGCTTTGCCTGAATTAGCCGAAGATCTGACCACGACGATGCAATTGCAGGCCGATCGCCTATCGGAATCAGCCAGGCGTAATTGGGATGATACTTTAATGAGATTAAAAGAGGCGGTGACAGCCGGAATCGAAGCTAGTCAAAGTCTAGCCACGGACAATCCCTCCCCTGACTCGCAAGAATCCCCCCAGGGCGATAATCAACACTCGAATCACTACTAAATGACCGAACCTATTTTCTGGCTAGGATGTTCTTTACTGCTAGTCGCCGTTAGTTTAACGGCGGTTTTCATCGCCGCTTTACCTGCCCTGCAAGAGTTAGCCCGGGCAGCCCGCAGTGCCGAAAAATTATTCGATACCCTCCATCGGGAATTTCCCCCGACTCTAGAAGCAATTCGCCTGACAGGGGCGGAAATCAGCGAATTAACCGACAATATCGATGAAGGGGTTAAAAGTACCCGCCAAGTTGTCCAAGGAGTCGATCGCAGTCTCGGTAATGCTAAAGCTGGTCTCAGCAAGCTCGATCGTGGCAGCCGTCGCCTCTTGATCGGTTTTAAAGTCGCTTGGAATACTTGGAAACGCAGTTAAGGAGATGGGGAAGTGGGGTGTAGGGTGTGGGGTGTGGGGTGTGGGGAAGGAAACCTCTTTCATCTGTGGGGGTGAAAATTTTTTCATCGGGACTGCCTAGGGACTCCTAAACCACCACTACAGGCAAATCCCTAACCCCTGCAAAACTTTTTTGCCGAAAGTGACCGATCTGGGTAATAATTCTTTAATAAAGATTTGTAAACTTGAAAATGATTATCCTTTCGCAGTGCTAGAGATTTAATGAGACGACTAATTGCGATCGAAAAAGCTCTGCTCATCGGTCATATCGTATCGATGGCTTTTGGACTAGCGGGATTGTTGCTAGTTTTGCCCCATCCCGAATTTGTGGCCAATTTACCAGATTTTGGCAAAACTGCCTTTGCTTGGTCAATGGCCGGGGGGGGTGTGGTGTATATGGTGTTAGGAATGGCAGCGGTGGCTGTTTATGCCTATCGGACTCTAGGAGTGTGGCACTGGTTAGGATTCATGGTTCCCGCTATCAGTTTATCCCTTTGTAGCGAACTTTTGGGAACCAGTACCGGCTTTCCTTTCGGTCATTATCGTTATCTTTCGGGCTTAGGTTACAAAATTGCGGGTTTAGTACCCTTTACTATCCCCCTATCTTGGTTTTATCTCGGTTTTAGTGCCTATATTATCGCTCGTGTTGGTTTATCCACTCTTGCTATACCCCAGTGGCTACAAAATCTAGGAGCGATCGCTATCGGGGCGGTATTATTAACTTCCTGGGATTTTGTCCTAGATCCGGCCATGAGTCAAACTACCATGCCCTTCTGGATTTGGGAACAACCGGGGGCTTTTTTTGGGATGCCCTATGAAAATTTTGCCGGTTGGTTCGGTACGGGTTGTGTTTTTATGACGGTAGCCACTTTAATTTGGCAAGTGCAACCGGTGAAACTGCCAAGTCAAGATTTAACCCTGCCTTTTGTGATGTATTTAGGTAATTTTGGCTTTGCTACGGTCATGAGTATGGGTGCTGGTATTTATCCGCCGATTTTCTTAGGATTACTCACCGGTATTCTGCCTTTAATACTCCTCTATAATCGCGCCAAGGCTGTTGCTTCCGGGCAAACAGTGGCAACCAGCGAAGTAACAACCCTAAAAATCCCCGTTGTTTCGGTGAGAGGAGCCAAATAAGTTGTTAACTGAGATAATTCTCGGTGCATTCTGCCTGGGGCTACTGCTGTCTCAGGCTGTTGCCTTTTTTATCCTTCTTTCCCGTCTGCTAAAAGGGGCGCGTCGTCGTCCTCCCCTGACTCCCCAACCCCCCACCCCGGAGATGTTAGGGACAGTAAGCGTGATTGTGCCGACGTTAAACGAAGTGGCCAGGATTGACGGTTGTTTACAGGGATTGAGTCAACAGAGTTACGAAGTGCGAGAAATTCTGATTGTCGATAGCAATTCCCAAGATGGTACGCGGGAAAAAGTCAAAGAGATAGCGGCAAAAGACCCCCGCTTTCGCTTGAAAACCGATTATCCTTTGCCCCCCGATTGGGTAGGTCGTCCCTGGGCGTTACACAATGGTTTTTTGTTTAGTTCTCCTAAAAGTGACTGGATTTTGGGCATTGATGCCGATACCCAACCCCAAGCAAATTTAGTCGCCAGTTTAGTTAAAGCTGCGCTCGCAGAAGGTTATGATTTAGTTTCCCTGTCGCCGCAATTTATCCTCTCCTATCCGGGAGAATGGTGGTTACAGCCAGCTTTATTGATGACTTTGCTCTATCGCTTTGATGCGGCCGGAGTGCGCGAGCAAGATCCCCAACGAGTCATGGCCAATGGTCAATGTTTTCTCTGCCGGCGGTCAGTTTTAGCGGCTTTAGACGGTTATAGCGGGGCAAAAGGTTCTTTTTGCGATGATGTCACCCTGGCCCGTCTAGCGGCAACGAAAGGCTATCGGGTGGGATTTCTCGATGGGGCGAAGTTGATTCGCGTGCGGATGTACGAAGGACTTAAGGAAACTTGGCGCGAATGGGGCAGATCTCTTGACCTCAAAGATGCCTCCTATCAGGGGCAATTATGGGGCGATTTAGCTTTATTAGCTCTTACTCAGGGATTACCGATAATTATCACCCCTTTACTGCTCACAGCTTTGATTTTTGGCTACAATTTCCTGAGTTTAAAAATTGTTTTGACTTTAAACCTGCTGCTGTTATTGATTCGTTTTGCCCTTTTATTGGCTGTCTCTCCTAGCTACTATCGGGGCGAAAAAGTCAATCTATCTTCGGGATTATTTTGGCTATCTCCCCTCGCGGATCCGCTGGCAGTTATCCGCATTTTTATCTCTGCTTTTACCCGTCCCCAAAGTTGGCGCGGTCGATTGTATTAAAAATATGGCTCTCTTAGGTTTGGTGGGTAAAATGGATTCTAAGATACAGTCCTGTTGGCGAGGGAGTGGAACGAACCACAAAGACACAGAGGACACAAAGATCGATCATATTGTAAGTTAAACTGATCACACAGAACCTAGAAGAGCCGATAAATTAGGCTTTTAGTCATCACCTAAAATCATGGCTTCCACTTCCTGTTTAGCTTTTTCTAGGTCGTCTTTGGCTTGTTGTTGGAGTTGTTTGGCTTGATTACGAATTGCGGTGATATGCTCACTAATTTCGATTTGTTTTTCAAGAGGAGGCAGAGGAATTTTAAAATTTAGAACATCAGGTTTTGATGTGTTA
>NZ_JASJFE010000162.1:0-3010 GCF_030067735.1 Microcystis sp. M53598_WE2
CATCCCCGTTTAGAATATAGCTTGACCCTGTCAGGCAAAAATAGTAGTGATGCCGATCACTACCAGGAAAAAGACGGAAGAAATGCACTTCAGGAACTAGCCAAATTAAATCAAGGAGACAACCCATGAATTATCACTATAGTATTTATATTCAATGGTCACAAGAAGACAACAAATTTATCGCCCATCTCCCTGAATTTGTCTCCTATGCTCATACTCACGGCGAAACCTACAATGAAGCGCTACAAAATGCCCTTGAAGTTCTAGATTTCCTTATCGAAGACTACACTGCACGAGACAAATCTCTCCCAATTTTTCAGGCTATTTCCCCATAGCTAAAATATACTCTATTACAATCAAAACGTATTTTATCTGAGCAATTATGGCTGAATTAAGTTCAAAAATTACGGCAATTATTTATTCTGGTGAACAACAAGGATATGTAGGCGAATGCGTGGAAATTTCGGTTGTGACCCAAGGAAATACCTTGGATGAGGTGGTTAATAATCTCAAAGAAGCTGTCTTATTACATTTAGAAGGGGAAGATCCTAGTGAGTTTGGTCTAGTTGCCAAACCTTCTCTACAGATTACGGTTGAGTTACAGCCTGAATATGCCTAAACTGAAACAACTATCAGGCAAAGACGTGATCAAGATTCTCGCTCGATTTGGCTTTACTATTCACAGTCAACGAGGAAGTCACATTAAATTGCGTCGTGTTATCTCCCAGAGAAGAGAGACTTTAACTATTCCCAATCATCGAAAACTTGATCCTGGAACCTGTTAGGCAATTTTCAAACAAGCAAGTCAATATATTCTAGAATCAGAGCTTTATCCTTATTTCTATGATTTATAGAAAAAGTTAAGTGAAGCGGGGTTAAAATGATCGACAAATATCTAATTGTTCTCGAAAAAAGTGAAACGGGATTTTCCGCTTATTCACCCGATGTAGTAGGGTGTGTACCAACAGGGGCGACTTTAGAAGAAACAACGGAGCAAATGCGATCGGCTTTGGCTTTGCATTTGGCAGATGTTGAAAACTTGCCCGAACCGCGAGGGATTGATGCCTATTTAGAAGCTTTGCGAGATTCGGAAGGAGAAGCATTTTTTCTAACTCATATTCCCATAGATCAAGTGTTAGTTAAACCTTAGTTTTATTAAGGAAAATGAACGATAAACTTAAGCAAACTGGAATTAAAGCTTTTACTTTAATATGATCAAAGATCAGGTACAGGAACCAGAAGCCTGTTCCACGGGGTAGGCATTTTGTTATTTCACAGGCTATAATCTTATTAAAGATAAAACACAAGAACCAGAAGCCTGTTACACTATCTAACAATTAATTAAGTGCCATTTACTAGCAAGGAGTTGTATCATGGAACCTTTAACGCTATTGGCTACAGCAGTCACGATTATTTTGGGGGGAGCGTTGGCCCGTGTGGGGGAGCTTGTCTTAGATGGTTCCCGTGAAAAACTGACAAATTTAATCGCAGTCAAGTCTCCTGATACTTTAAAAAAGTTGCAATCCGCTAACCAAGATCCTGCTTTGTTACCTGAAACGATTGAGGTAATGGCGACTCTATTGAAAGACCCAGAAAGACAAAAAGTTGCAGAACAAGTGTTTAAGGAAAATCAATCTAATCCTTACGTTATTAATATGATGAAAAATGTTGGAATTGTTAATCAAGGAACAAGTCATAATCCGACTTTTAACTTCAACTGACCACAGCCGCCTGTAGGGGAGCAGGTTAAACAAAACCCTGCTAACTTAGATACAACCAGTGAGAGTTCCAAGTCTATTTCGACTTCTCTTTCTAATCTTGATTACGGCATTGAAAGTCTATGTAAATTGAAAGCAATTTTCTACAAACTTAAGGGAAATGCTCGTCAACAGGAGGGCAAAGTTAATATAACAGTTAAAGAATTATCAGAATGGATTCAGGCAATTCAATCCGCAGAATCAGAATTTGAGCAATTTTAAAATTTATTGGAGGCTAATGATGATTCAGATTCATAAAAATCAAACTAATTCGGCTCAGGCTAGTAATTATGAAACAGAGTTAAATCTTGAGAACTTTGATCAGATTACGCCCAAAAAACATAATCCTAAAATCTATCAAAAGCTCTTAAAAAAAGCTCAGGATATTGGTGATAAACAATCTGAGGTTTTTGCTCTTGGCCGGTTAGCAATGATTTATCAATCTTGGGGTCAATATAGAGAAGCAGTACAATATCTTCAGCAACAATTAGTAATTATTAGAGAAACTAATGATCGGTATTCGCTGGCGAATACTTTAGGTAATTTGGGAGCGGCTTATCAGTCTTTAGGGCAGTATCAAGAAGCAATTTCACATCTTCAAGAACAATTAGCAATTGCTCAGGAGATCGGCGATATTCTTGCCCTAGCAAATGCTTTCGGAAATCTGGGGATTACTTATCAATCCTTAGGAAAATATCAGCAAGCAATTGAATATTTTCAAAAACAATTAGAAATTGCCCAGCAAATTGGTGATAAAACATCAGAAGCAAATGCTTCGAGCAATTTAGGTATTTCTTATCAATATCAAGGCGATTTTGCTCAAGCAGAATCTCTATTTTTACAAGGATTAAAAATCCATGAAGAGTTATTTGGTTGCAATAATCCCAGTGTTGCTTCTAATCTCAACAATCTGGCGAGTCTTTATCAAGATCAAGGGAGATACACAGAAGCAGAACCTCTCTTTTTACGCTCGCTGGCGATTCGGGAAAAGCTATTAGGAAAAGAGCATCCTTATGTGGCGACCAGTCTCAACAATCTGGCGAGTCTTTATTGCGCTCAAGGGAAATACGCAGAAGCAGAACCTCTCTTTTTGCACTCGCTGGAGATTACGGAAAAGCAATTAGGCTCCGACCATCCTGATGTGGCGACCAGTCTCAACAATTTGGCGTTACTTTATGATTCTCAAGGGAAATACGCAGAAGCAGAACCTCTCTTTTTGCGAGCGCTGGCGATTACAGAAAAGCAATTAGGAG
>NZ_JASJFE010001015.1:0-9600 GCF_030067735.1 Microcystis sp. M53598_WE2
CAATCTTGAACATCTTCGACTTAAGCTGTTTGCTGGCTTTAATTCATAACAAAAAGTAAAACACGAAAACCAGAATACCCAAATCTGAATGGCTTATTAATAACTGGAAAAACTGACTCAATAGACAATCTCCTTGTTTACTTTATCACTAAAAAAATATGGCTAGAGGGGATCAAATATACGCCTATCGGGAATTGCTCAATCTTCAGGGTGTTTATGCCCATCATGGCATCGATTGCGGTGATGGTAGCGTCATTCATTACCGAAAACCGAGCGAGATTGTCGAACGAACTTCCCTAGAAACCTTTGCTAGGGGCGGTAAAATCTATGTGGTGCGCCATGTAGAGGTGGGATTTTCCTTTATCCCCGATGTGGTGGTAGAAAGGGCGCTAAGTCGTCTGGGGGAGCAGAAATATAATCTTCTTTTTAACAACTGCGAACATTTTGCCACTTGGTGTAAGACTGGTATTAGCAAAAGTCAACAGATAGAAGAATTTATCCCGATTATTACCCATTTACAAGCGGTGGGACTCTACGAACCTCTGAAAAAATCCCTGATCGGAGCCGACCCCAACAATGCCCAAACCCTATTAAAAGGGGCTTTAAGCAATCTTAAGGTGAGTTGGGATGAAATTCAACCCCAGTACAAAAAAGCCATTCAAGAAGCAGAAACATGGAATCGAGTAGCGATGGAAGCTTTAAGCAGAAATCGCGATGATTTAGCCCGGGAAGCCCTGAAACGCAAGGTAGAAGCCAAAAAACAGGCAAAACGCCATCAGGAACAATTGGATCAACTAGCGGCCATGACCGAAAATGTTCTTAAAAGTCTGGTGATTGCTAACGGTTAGTCTGGATGTAAGTAGGGTTGGCTGAATAAATCTAAAAACCTTGTTGGATAAGGCTTTTAGACTTTTTTCCCTCAAAAAGTGCTGACCATTGGAGTGATCGGGGGTAAAATTCAGGTACTTTTTCCCTGAAAATTAGGTAACTGACTACCTCAAAATCGGTAAAACCCTACACCCCACACCCCACACCCCACACCCTGCCCCCACCAACAAACTTTTTCAGCAGACCCTACTTAATTCCCACTAAAAAAGTTGTACCGATCGCCATAATTGCCAATCCGATGAACTTACTAATTAGAGTTGCTTGCTTGGCTAATTTTTCCTTAATGACACTGCCAAGGAAAAAAGCACCAGATGCGATCGCTAATTGGATCACGGTAAAACCGATTAAATAGGCAACTAAAGCGGCAACTCGCGCCCCGATAATTGATTCTCCGTAGGCATAACCGTGGAAAATTCCCGCAATCATTGCCAGAGTTGCCAGAGCGATCGTATAGAGATTAGAATGAGTTTGTAAACCTTTTTTCAGGGTTAAAACCACGCCAAAAATCACCACAGAAAGGGCAACAATCCCTTCAGGAAAAAGTAAATTTATTCCCTGTAAATGAATACCCGTCCCGATTAAAGTGGTAATCGCAAAAGCGAGCGGAATTAATAAACCCTGTTCCATCCCCACAGCAATTAAACCACTAGCCACCACAAAAGCTAAATGATCTAAACCGATAACTGGGTGAGCTAAACCCGATAAAAATCCGTTCCAAAAATTATCGGGAGTTTGCCCTGCCATGGCATGATGGGCGAGGGTTTTGCTGGCAAAAATTAACAGGAAGAGAGGGACAATAGTTAATATCTTTGTCCAGCTTTGACGAAAAATTATCTTCATTGATTACCTCAAAATTATGATTCGGAAACCCGCGCAACAATCGCCCGATGTCGGGGACTGGTGGGGGTAATGATCGGTGCTTGAAACCCCGCTTCAACTAATGCCTGTTCGATATCGAGAGTAAAATATTGATCGAGATAGGGTTCGGTACTCTTGAGTAAGGTGAGGACATAAGGGGGCATTTTTCGATAAATTTCCGAGCGCGGATTCATATCCATCAGCGTCAAATAACCCCCCGATCGCAATAAACGACGCGCTTCGGCGAAAATTTCTCTAGTAGCCTGTTGGGGTAGTTCGTGGAACATTAAAAACGACGATACCAGATCGTAGGACTGACTGGGTAATTGAGTTTTTTCCGCAGCCGCGTGTTGCCATTGAATCGTCTTTTGTTTTTGTTGAGCTTGGTATTGGGCAACGGCTAAATAGTAGGGAGAGAGATCTAACCCAGTTACCCGGGCTTGAGGATAAGTATCTTGCAGTGCGAAGCTGCTCATGCCGACACTACAGCCTAAATCGACAATATCGTTAATTTCTGCCTTGATTTGCTCTTTTAATATCCGGTGATATTCCCGCCGCAATCGCGGATCGCCGTCCATCCCCGCCCCGGGCCAGATGGTAGAATGGACAGCATAGGCGGCAGATTCTACCTCAAAGGCTGGCAACCAGTCTAAATTGCCCTTTTCGTAAGCGTGGAAAGAACAAACGTAGTATTCGGGATAGACGAGATCGGGATTTTCTACCGCTTGCAGTTCCCAACTCCAATCCCGTTGTTGCCATTGTTTGACGGTTTCCCGCCAAGGTACGCCTAGTTTTTCGGCTCTTTTAATCATCATATTGCGCGCCTGATAGCGAGCGATGTCAAAAAGCGGTTTTATGCCGAGAATACGGTTAACTAGACCAGAAACAGGATTAAAGGAGGCCGGAACGGGTGTAACTGTCATAGAAAAGCTTCGATCGTAAATTTTCCCTTTTTTATCTTATAACAGTGATCAGTCATCAGTAATCAGTAATCAGTGAAAAGACAGCACTGTTACGGCCATTTAATACTGCTCAGTTAATACCACTCACTTAAAACTCACATCTGATTACTGTTTACTGACAACAGCAAAAAGCTCCCTAACCACCATCTGGTCAATTTTTCTTATGAGAACAATCGCTGAAATCAACGACAAAATTGCTAAAAAAACGGCTGTAGTCTGGACAGTAGAGGAATTAAAAAGCCGCGTTACCGAGATGGGAATTAAGGAGGTTTTTTCCCAAGTAGATGTGGTTTGTACGGGAACTTTTGAACCGATGGAATCTTCGGGGGCAATTATTAATTTAGGTCAGACGGATCCGCCGATAAAAATTCGTCAATGTTGGTTAGATGGGATTCCTGCTTATGCTGGTTTTGGGGCGGTGGATTTATATTTAGGAGCCAGTGCTATTAGTGATCTAGCGGCCAAAAATGAGAATTTAGAGGGAGAAAATCCCGAAAGGGGCGGCGGACATATTATTGAGGATTTAATCGCTGGAAAATCGATTCAATTGCGCGCTGTCGGCCAGGCCACTGATTGTTATCCTCGCACTTCTTTTGAAACGATTATTTCTAAGGAGACTATCAATCAATTTTATCTTTTTAATCCTCGCAATCTCTACCAGAATTTTATCGTCGGAGTCAATGGGGGAGAGCGGACTTTATATACTTATTTGGGACCACTACAGCCGCGATTAGGTAATGCGGTTTATTCTAACCCCGGGGCAATTTCTCCCCTGTTAAATGACCCCGATTTAGAGGCTATAGGCATCGGTACGCGCCTTTTTTTAGGAGGAGGAATCGGTTATATTGCCTGGGAAGGAACCCAACATTTTCCCCTGCAAAAACGCCTACAAAATCGAACTCCTATTGGACCGGCTTCCACCTTAGCCTTAATTGGTGATGCTAAACAAATGAATGCTCGCTGGGTGCGGGGTTGTTATTTCAAAAATTATGGGGCTTCTTTAATGTTAGGGGTAGCAGTACCGATTCCAATTTTAAGCGAGGAAATAGTTCGACATTGTGCGGTCAAAGATGAGGAAATTGTCGCTCCAGTGGTGGATTTTTCTATTCCCCGGCGAGTCCGTCCTACCTTTGGTTTAATCACCTACGCTAAACTAAAAAGCGGTCGGATTATGATCGAGGGAAAAAGTGTTAGGGTGGCTCCTTTGGCCAGTATTTCCTTGGCCAGGGAAGCCGCTTTAGAATTAAAAGCACTAATCGAATCGGGAGAATTTACCCTCACAGAACCCGTGGCAAAAATTAATCTAGAGCGGACTTTTATACCCCAGGATCGTTGGGGCGGAAAATTATCAATTGAGTGAGGAGTTAAAGGATTGCGTGCAGGTGGCACAACTACAATTAAGATGACGTAAAATCGGATTTTCTTCGCTGGTTGTCTTGCCGATAATCATGTCACCTAAGTTCTCGGTGTTGAAACTAGGATGAAAGGACTCTGGGGCAGCTTGTACGGAGTTAGTGGTAACTGCTAGGGCTAATAAACTAGCGGAGGCAGTGGCAAGAATAACGACTTTTTGATTCATAAATTTGTGGGAATTATTGACCATGAATACCACTGATTATAACACTGCCCCCTGCCGATCGCCTCCGTTAACGACCTAAAAGATTGGCAATATCAGCACATCCCCCCGGAATGGTTGCGCGGGACTTTTCCCCACACCAACGACAACAATAGTGACGTTGTTCCTCGCTCATATTTTTCACCCCGGTAAAATTGACATTTTCTACCACTGCTCCCGTGTGTTCTCCGCTGTCATAATTGGGGGGAACGGTACGACTGCGGGGGGTAGCATTTTCTAGGGAACCATAAAATAAACGCATCCCTTTCATATCTGCCCCTCTTAAATTAGCTTCGTAGAGAATTGTCCGCGATACATTTGCTTTCACCAAATCGCTATAACTTAAATCGGCCCGCACCATATTCGCTTCGCTTAAATCCGTCCAGCGCAAATCCTGCCCAGAAATGTCGGCCCCCGCTAACATTACCCCCAATTGTACTACTCTTGTACCGAACTCTCGATCCTCCGCATAACCCCCTTCCCCGTCTAGAATCGGTCTGCCTAGATAACGATCGCGTTTAATCGGTGATAATAGCCGCGATTGACTCAAAAAACGCAGTATTTTCGCTTTTCCAGAGGCATCGACACTGCTGAGGATGGAAGCGGTGCGACCTTCTGCGATCGCTCTTTCCTGGGGCCAATCTTCTAAAAATCCCTCCTCATCCAAGGCTAGATCGGAAATGCCCTGAAAATAGGAATCGATCGTCTGTTGTTGGGTAATGCGATTTTGCTGTATGGTTAAATCCTTAGAAATAACGTACTGTTCCCAGGCCACATAGACGGCTAACACGGCGATCATAATCTGCCCCAAGGCCCCCACCCACTCGGCCCAGGAACCAAACTCATCGTATTTAAAACTCTCTAACCATCGCAATATGCGCTCGTAAACTCCTAAATATTTCCCTAATCCGGCCAGAGCAGCTATAAAAACTATAAAGGCAAAAACCGTCTGACGTTCAGAGGGGGTGAGATAATGGGCGATCCACTGGCGAATAGAGGGCAAAATCACCTGTAAAGATATTAATATCGCTACTATCGCCCCAGAAAAGCCTAACCAGTCCCAGCTAAAGACCAGGCCGATGGTCATCACCATCAGGGGGGCCAGTAGTAACCCCGCGTTACCCGGTCGAAGATCTTTTAATAGTAGGATGCGCTGACGCACGGGATTACGCGAAGATAAAGAGGAGACGTATTCAGAAGCATCGGGGGGCGATAAACTGGTTTTACCGTTATTTTCGGGGTTATCGTCCCTATTTTCCGCGGCGAGTTTTTCTGGGTCTTTGCGATCGCTCATATTAATCCTTGTCAAGAGAAAATAATTCCACACCGAAAACTGAGGCGAAAACTCTCGATAAATCTTGCTGTACTTGCATAAGACTAATATTAGGCAGAAACTGCCGTAAACTGCCCACGGGTTTATTAGCAATCCCACAGGGAATAATCTCGGCAAAACCGCTTAAATCTGGACAAACATTGATGGCAAAACCATGATAGGTAATCCAATGACTAACTTTAATACCGATCGCCGCTATTTTATACCCTTCTACCCATACCCCCGTCAGGCCCGCGATTCTTTCCCCCGACAATCCATAAATAGCGATAGTTTGCAGGATGACTTCTTCCAATTGTCGCAAATACCAGTGTAAATCCTGCCGATAATAGCGCAAATTGAGGATCGGATAGCCCACTAACTGCCCCGGACAGTGATAGGTGACTTCGCCTCCTCGCTCGATTCGGTACACTTCTTTGTCGGTTTTGTCAAGATTAAATTTAATAAACTTAATATCTGAACCAGTACCGAGGGTGTAAACGGGGGGATGTTCCAGCAGCAGCAGCACATCGGGTAAGTCAGGATTAGCAATTCTCGCCTCCACCAGCGATCGCTGTTGCGACCAAGCGAGAGAATAGGGAGTAATTGCCTGAATTTTTAGCCCACAGAGACGAGGCATTTTTTGAGCATTCATCGAGAGATGTGATTGTTCAAATTATTTAAGAAATGTGGAAGATCACCAAGGAAAATTAAAAGAAGGGAAGAATAGATGTTGGGGAGAATAATAAGCACTAATCTAAAGTTATCTCATCTATCATCTCTTGGGATCAGTATCCTCCAGTTTATCCTCATCGGCGCAAAAAAAGCACCAAAACAAGTTCAATCCTTGATTGAGCAAACCCACCAACAGGTTGTTGACCCTAACAATCAAAGAAATGTTATCGAGTTAATCGAGAAGATTATTATCTACAAATTTACTCACCATGGCACTGCTCTAAGATGGAGACAATCAATTATGCTAGGTGTTCACGCATTAAAACAACTCTATGAGATTGATGACTCTCAATGGCTAGGAGAAACCATTAGCCTACTCAGAAATCATCAATTTCAACAGCTAGACTTAGAACATTTAATCGAGGAATTAGAGGATTTGGGCAAAGAAAAGAAAAATGCTGTAGCCAGTCTTTTAGAACAGGTTATCCGCCATTTATTATTCCTGCAATACTGGAGCAAGGAAGCAGAATATAAGACAATTTATTGGCAGGAATAAATCGATAACTTCCGTACTAAATAAAATCAGGCTAGTATGTTTTCTGACTGCTATTTTTCAATTTTATTGGTGAGAGTTCCGACCACATCAATACCGAGGGTTTGATGGACACTAGCGAGGAATTGATTGACGATTTCGGGATAGACTTTAATCAGGGTAGCGAGGGATTTCCCATCACCATTATCAACAATATTAACTCGCTCGAGGTGTAAGCGTTTAGGAATTTTGATCGCTTCTTCTAGGATAGTTTCTAACTGTTGAATCAAGAAAATTGCCTCTGCTTCGCTGCCGGTATTTTGCCAGACTTCCGCGAATAATTCGTTAACCAAGGCTTCAGCTTTGGCATTTTCTTCAAAAATTGCCGCTTCTCCTCTAGCGCGGAAAGTTTCGGCTTCCTGCTGCGCTTCTGCGGGTAAAACTTGATCTGCTTGGAGACGTAATCTTTCCAATTCTGCCCTAACCTGTTGCAATTTTTCCTCAACTATAGCACGTTTTTCCTTAGCGGCAGCAATAGTTATTTCTTCTTCGGATTTAGCCTGT
This sequence comes from Microcystis sp. M53598_WE2, assembly GCF_030067735.1. Taxonomy (NCBI): domain Bacteria; kingdom Bacillati; phylum Cyanobacteriota; class Cyanophyceae; order Chroococcales; family Microcystaceae; genus Microcystis; species Microcystis sp. M53598_WE2. The sequence continues at coordinate 7,404 of NZ_JASJFE010001015.1, forward strand.
TGTTCCAGTTTTGCCTTTAACTTTCTCAATTCGTTTTCTTGCTCTAAAATGATAATTTGATCGCGGGTTTTAGCTACGGTTGCCTGTTCCTCACATTCCGCAACTATTTGTTCAGCTTCATTGAGTGCATTTGATTCAGCAATTTCAGCATCACGCATGACTAAAGCGATTCTTTCCCGTCCGAGGGAGTTAAGATAATCCACGTCATCGGCAACATTTTGAATTTTGAGAGTATCAATTTCTAAACCGAGTTTAAACAGGTCTTGACTGACGTTACTGGTAATACTTTCGGCAAATTTTAGACGATCTTCGTTCACTTGTTCGGGGGTCATTGTTGCGACTACACCCCGCAAGTTTCCTTCTAAAGTTTCTTTAGCTACGCGAATAATTTCTTCTCGATCTCGATCTAAAAAACGTTCGATCGCATTGCCGACTATTTCAGGTTTAGAACTAACTTTCACGTTAGCAATTGCCACTATATTCAGGGGAATATTGCCCTTAGAATAGGCATTTTTAATCTCAATTCTGATCGGGGTTGTGGTGACATCCATGCGTTTAACGGTTTCTAAAATTGGAATACGAATCGCCCGACCCCCCGATATCACTCGATAACCTGCATCTTGTCTATCTTTTGATTTGCGTTTCATCCCACTCAGGATTACTACTTCATTGGGTTTGCAAATACACAAAAAAGAATTGATAAACCAAATCGCACCAATACCCAGAAATATCAATAAAGCAATGGGAACACTATTCAACAATAAATTACCAGCACTGTTGTTGTTATTGTTGTCGTATTGATTGGGATTGATTTGGATGAGATAGGAATTATTTTGACTATTCATAGTTAGTTACCCTTTGGTCTAGAAGAAATTACAAATCGCCTCTGATATACTTTTCCGCAATGACTAAAACTTTATTGTCCTGGAAATTGAGGATAAATGCTTGATCCCCGACATTAAATTGTTCTTCCCCTTCCGTTATCGCTACTATATCGATCAGACTATCCCCGAGATTAACTCGCACTTTCCCCTTGCTATTTTTATCGAAGGGGATTTGAACAACTCCGATTAAACCGATGAGAGAGTGATGATCGACAATACTATTTACCTGTTGGTTGCAGCGTCTTAACTTGACTAAAATTAGGAGTAGAATGGCCAAACCAATACCTACCCCTAAAGAAATTAAAACGATTGTGAGCAGTTGAGCATTCATAGTTTAGTTATTTACCGTTATGGTTGCCCCCAATCTAATTACCGTTAACTAATTTGAGACTTCGGCCATTTCAATCACGCGATCAGCATTATCTTTGACCAAAAAATTTAAAGGTTTATTGCGACGAACTTTATACTTTAAGCGTCGTGATTCCACCCGCATCAGAATTTGTTCTAAACAATCGTGATCAAAACAAACGTGACGATGACGATCCTTATAACCCGCGGTTGCTCCAGCAACGATGTGCAGTTGGGTATTTTTCTTTAACTGATACCATAAACCCTGGGGTTGATCTCCCAAAGAAGTATGAGCAGTAGTCACAGCCGGATTACTAGACATATAAAATGGGTCAATCATATTATTGCCCATCGTCTGCTCATAATTGTAATAGTAATGGAGGGGAACATCGGCCGTGGGTAAATTTAAAAGTCCTTCATAAAATTGTCGGGCTGTCTCCAAATCTGTCACCATGATTGTATGAACTTTTGGGGCGCTGGTTAGAAACATCCACATGGCTAAAGCATAAGCGGCCAGAAGCATAACCATAATCCCCTGGGTGGACAGGAGAGTATCAAGGGGTAGGAAAGCGCCGAAGAAAAGATGATTTATCAACACTGATGTGATCCTATTGCCTAAGAATTTCTATCATTCCCTAATTATAATCATGGCGCTGAAACTTAAGTGAACAGGGTGGGGAGTTACCGAGTTCCGTACATTTGTATTAAAATGCTCCCTACCCAGTTTAAATAGGGTTTGCTGAAAAAGTTTGTTGGTGGGGTTAGGAGTCAGTAGCCGGTCGTCAGGAGTCAGTAGCTGGTCGTTTCAGGCTTTGTTGCCCTCTTTTTTTGTACCAATTTATGTACTACGAGAGGGATAATGCAAGGTTTTTGAGAGTCCCAATCGGATTTTCGCAGCATGAACATCGGATTTTAACAGGTCAAAAGCCTTATTTTAAAAGGGTTTTACCATTATTCAGCCAACC